>JBOFFD010001323.1:0-17601 GCA_051648425.1 Planctomycetia bacterium | reverse complement strand
GGAGGAATTCATGGAAGCCCTCCGCGGGCTTCCGGCGAAGGTCGCCGCGTACTTCGACCATCCGGAGGTGCAGTACACATGACACCGCTGACAGGCTGATGGCATCTTTCTGATGAAGTTATTTGCCGACGTAATATAGCCGTCCAGCCGGCGATGGCATAGTCGACCTCGGCAAGCGAAACCGACCGATCATATTCTGTTTGGTTTTCGGCGAGTGCGATTCGAAAATCGTGATCCACCAGAATCGTAGCGCTTGCCGCGGTCGATTCGGCGACACGTTCGTTTCCGACCAACAGCGACCGTGCCGTTGCCGAAGCTTCCGCTTTGACGTAAGCCGCGGCAGCTTGATCGATCTTAAACAGTCGGTCCGACTCGATCTCAATCTTAACGGCGTTCAAGCGAACCGTTTCGGAGGTGTTTAGGATTGGCGCGGAAGGCTCTCCCACCTCCGACGGTTTGAGCAACTGTCGCGCCAACGCTACGTGCAAGTCACGGTAGGCGTCGGCGTACTGACTCAACAAAGCGTGCGACGTCGAGTTCAAAGTCGCTTGGACCGACTCGAGCGAGTTACCTCCGACAGCGGAGGCGAACCCAGCGTTCAGAGAGGCTTGTTCTGCTTGAAATTGCAACCGGTGAGCGACGGCCGCGAATCCTTCGGTTAATTCGAGGACGAAAGACTGCTGTTCGATACCATTGGCCGAAGAGAGATGGCGATCCGCGACGGAAAGTTGGTCGACCGTCCAAGAGTAATTGTTCGACCAAGCGTTCATGAAAGCGAGATTATCGAAAGAACCTTGACCGATCGCCGATTTAAACGTCAGGTCGACGGCTTCAAAGCGAGCGTAGATCTCCGACTCGTTCCTATCGCCATCCAAACTCGCGACCTTTTTGACGAATTTTGCTTCTGCTTCGAGCTGAACCCATTCGTAGTCGAACCGATGAATCGCCTCGACGCGAGCTTGTTCAAATTCGATGTCGCTCCTTTTCCTCGCGGCGTCAAACCGCGCCGACTGCTCGCCGTCGATCCGCGCAAGTTCCGCCACTGACAGATCGATTCGGAATTGACGACGAGCGTTTTCTGCGGCATCGGATGAAACTGGGACGGCCCGTTGCTCGGCGACGAAGGCCTTCGCCACGCTGGCGCGAAGGTTTTTCTGTAGTTCCGCAGTGTCGATCGCAGCGTCGCGGCGGAAGTCGGCAACCGCGATCGAGTAGTCTTTCATCGCCGTGCTTTCGGCTTTACGACGCAATTCGACGAGGTTCGCTTCTTCGATCTCGAACGTCTCGTCCGCCGTAGAAGCCGCGGCGGCATGTACAGCCTCCGCAAACGCATTTTTGGCGAAATTCTGGGCCGTCGTCGCCGCCGCGTCCAAATGGAACGCTCGCGTGGCGTCCGCAATCTCCCGCCTCCAAAGCTGCCGCGCGTTGCTGCCGGCGGCATGGAAATCAGGAAGAGTGGAAGAAAATGATTCGAAGTTCGATTTGTAGACTTGTGAAAGTTTCTCGAACAGCTTCGTGTTCAAATCATCGACTGCGTCATAGTAGTCTTGGTGGTCTATCAATCCATGCGCGAGGTCGTCGGCGACGCCAATTTCCTGCATGACGTAGTCACGAACGGCGGAAAAACTCTGTTCGGCGTACTCAGCACCGTTGTCGGCCCACTGCTCAAGAAGAGGTTGCATCCGGTCGAGCTGAGTATTCTCCGCCTTCAGCCAAACAACGAGGCTTTCCTCCGAAGCCCTCTGGTTCGCCACCGCCGATGAAATCCGAAAGTCTTTCCCTTGTTCGGCAAGTTCTGAACGCAAGGCGAAAGCAGCCTCGGCCTTTGATTTCGCTCGCCATCTGATCTTAGCTGCGATGTTTTCTTCAAATGTTCGTTGCACGGCAATGACATCCAAAGACAACCGACGCGCGGCGCCGACGAGCAAAGTCTGTCGGCCGATGTCTCGAAGAGTTACTTTGGCATGGAATTCGGCTGATACGCCGGCGGCCGACGCCGCCCAAGCATTCGTCGCACGAGTGGTGGACAAGAGCCGTCCGACGGCATAGGCGTGCTCCGCCTCCACCTTCGCCTCGTCGCGAACGGCCTTCGCACGTGCGAGTTCCGTCGCCCTTTTCTTTTCCGCAAGCGCAACGGCATTGGCGCGCACTTTTTCTGCGGCCGCCACTTCGATCTCATGCTGCGCGTCAATGATCGCCGATTCTTCCGAGCGGCTTAGATTCTCCATAATTTTGGAGAAAATGTAGATCGGAACCGGACTGCTTTGCGTTCCGGTCAGAGCTCGTTGAAATGCCGCGGCGGCCTGTCGATTCCGAAGTTGGAAGTCGAACCAAGCCTTTTCGACCGCTAGGGAGTAGTCGATGCTTGCATCGACGATCGGTTGCCACGTTCCATCCCCACTACTGCGAGCGGCTTGAAGGTCGGCGACAGCTTTCCGCATATCCTCGGCATATTGATTATGAACGTCGGTCCAAGCGTCGTTTCGATCGGCGATCGCGAGATTCAATGGTGCTTGAAAGTTGTTTTCTGCATTCACTTCCATCGTTGTCAGACGGGCTTCCATTGCCGACAAAGAGAGCCTTTTGATTCGATTCGACTCTTGGATCGCATCTCGTAGTTCGGCCGCAGCGCCTTCATTCTGGCCGCCGATTGCGGAGTTGTATTCGGCGTTGGCCTCGAAGACGGCGGTTCGGTACGCCTCGTCGGCGGCGCGGAGTGCGGCGTCGCGCGCTGAGCGGAGGGTGAGTTCGTCTTGTCGGTAAGCAGCCGTGTCTTCGGGGCGGAAGGACGGCGTCGCGTATTGAGGGAAGACCGGCGGCAGGGGGGCGGCGGGGATCGTCGGGTCGGCCGGGGCGTCGGGCCACTTGAACTCTTCAAAGGCATAGTCGTCCTCCAGCAGCGCGCCGAAGACGCCCAGGCTGGCGTTTAGCAGATTCGTCGCAGCGGCCTTGGCGTCGGCCGCCGTCGCGCGGGCGTTCGCCAGTGCTATGTTCAGCGTGCTGAGCGCCCTGTCCAACTCGGTGGTACGGGCGGCGTCCGCGGCGGCTACGGCTTCGTCGCGGGCGGCGGTCGCGGCGGCGACGGCCGCCTCGGCCGCGTCGATCGCCGACTGCAACGCCTGGTCGCGTTGGGCGGCCGCCTGCTCCGCGGTCGGCGCCGGCAGGACCGTCGGCGGCTGGTAGTCGAGCCCCGCCGACGCCCAGTCCCCTGTCAGCCAACGGCCGTGAAAATCGTCCCATTCCCGGACTCGGGCGAAGACGATGATTTCGCCAGGCGTCCCGATCGGCACGAACACCGAAAAGCCGCCCCCGGCGTCGGTGGTCGTCGTCGTGTCGGCGACGCCGTCGCCGGTCCAGTCGATCTCCACCGTCGCGCCTTCGACTGCGTCGTTGTCGTCGCCGATCGTCCCCTGGAAGATCGGGGCGCCGGCGAGGCCGTCCTTGACGACGCGGGGGTCGGGTTCCAATAGGTCGACGGTCGGCGGATCGTTCAACTCGTTGACTACGACCGTGAACTCTTCATAGTCCTCGACGTTTTCGTCGGAAACGTAGACGAGGAACGTGTAGGACGCCCCGCCTTGGGCCTCGCTCGGCGTCCAAGTGAAGACGCCGGTAGTCTGATCGATCGACGCCCCGGCGGGGACGGCGCCCTCGAAGCCGAACGTCAAGATGTTCGCCGGCAGGTCGGCGTCTGCGGCGGAAACTGTGAAGACGAGCGGCGTCCCTTCGCTGACGTTCTTGTCGCCGATCGGGCTTAAGACAGGAGCGACGTTCCCCTTGTGAACCACGACCGTGATCACTTCCGAATCCGACATCGTGCCGTCGGAGACGACGATGGTGAACGTATACGAGGCGCCGCCGTGCGCCTCGGTCGGCGTCCAAGAGAATTCGCCGGTGGTCGGGTTGATCGTCACCCCGGCGGGGACGGCGCCCTCAAGACTGAACATCAGGGTGTTGGCGGAGAGGTCGGCGTCGGTCGCGGAAACGGTGAAGACGAGCGGCGCGCCTTCGGCGACGTTCTTGTTGCCGATCGAGCTTAAGACCGGGGCGACGTTCACATCGGTCACGGTGATCGTGATCGACCGGTCCGAGCGGTCGCCGTCGGAGTCGGTGGCGCGGAACGTAACGGTGTAGACGCCGGGACCCTGCGCTTCTGTCGGCGTCCAGGTGAAGAAGCCGAAGGCCGCGTTCAAACTCATTCCAGCGGCGAAGCCTGAAACGATGGTGTAGGTGGAGAAGTCGTTCGGATTCGGGTGCGCGGCGCTCAACAGGATCATCAAAGGCGTCGACTCGGCGACGACCTTGTCGCCAGGATCGGCCAGGACCGGAACGCCGTCGCGATACCTTTGGGCGTACATGCCGTAGCCGGAGCCGTCCTGGCCGACGCTCGTCCAGGCGACGACGAAGTCGCCGTCCGCGTCCATCGCGACCGTGGCGATGTCCTGAAGACCCGTCGTAAACGAGTTGACCCGAAATTCGGTTCCCAGCGTCCGCCCGGCGGCGGTGAACCGCTGCGCGTAGACGCCGTTGCCGGAACCGTCTTGGCCGGTGCTCGTCCAAGCAACGACGAAATCGCCGTTCGCGTCCGTCGCCACGGTCGAAAAAACTTGGTTGCCGGCCGTGAAGGCGTTGACGCGGAACTCGCTACCTTGCGCCACGCCCGAAGCATTGTACCGTTGCGCGTAGACGCCCTCGCCGGAGCCGTCCTGGCCGGCGCTCGACCAAACGACGACGAAATCACCATCAAGGTCCATCGCGGTCGTCGAGTAGTGCTGGCCGCCCGTCGTCGTCGTGTTGACGCGGAACTCCGTTCCCTGCGCCACACCCGAAGCGTTGAACCGCCGCGCGTAGACGCCCTCGCCGGAGCCGTCTTGGCCGGCGCTGGTCCAGGTGACGACGAAGTCGCCGTCCGCGTCCATGCCGGCGGCGGCGAAATTCTGGACGCCGGTGCTGTAGTAATTGACCCGGAACTCGCCCCCTTGTGGTGAACCGGCGGCGTTGTATCGTTGGGCGAAAATGCCGAGGCCGGAGCCGTCTTGATTCTCGGCTTCCCAAACGATGGCGAAGTCGCCGTCCGCGTCCATCGCCACAAACGAATGCTGCTGGCTGAAGGTGGTGTAGGTGTTGACGCGGAACTCGCCGCTTTGGGCGACGCCGAGGGCGTTGTAGCGCCGCGCGTAGACTCCACTGCCCGAACCGTCCTGCTCGCTGCTGGACCAAGTGACGACGAAATCGCCGTCCGCATCCATCGCCACCGTCGCGTTTTGCTGATTGCCGGTGGTGTAGGTGTTGACGCGGAACTCCGCCCCCTGCGCCACGCCGGCGGCGTTGTACCGTTGGGCGTAGACGCCGTTCCCGGAGCCGTCCTGGCCGTGACTGCTCCAAACGACGACGAAATCGCCGTCCGCATCCATCGCCGTGGACTTGGGACTCTGGACGTAGGTCCGCTGATCGCCCGCCGTGGCCGTGTTGACACGGAACTCCGGCCCGATGGCCGGGTTCGCCTGGAAGACGATCGAAAAGAGCCGTTCAAAATCTTCGCCAACGCCGTCGCCGTCAGCCGCGCCGTCGAGCGGGTTGCCCGCCAAATCCCGAATCTTCGTCGTACCGCTTAGCGCGACGAGCTTGTAGTGGGCGGACGACAGCGGGCGAGCCAACGTCAGCACCGCTTCGTACTTGTTCGTCACCCCATTGTAGTTTCCGAAGGAAGCTCCAATGATCAGCGAACTGACGTCGACGCCGTCGCGGAAAAGTCGATAGTTCGCTGCGACGTCGGCGCCGACGACTACTTCGCCGAAGGTGACGACCAAGGAAGTGGACCTGAAAACCACGCTCTCGCCGGGAGCGATGGCGTCTCTCAAGGCGCCGTCCGCCATCGCAACATCGCCCAAGCCGCCGTCCGCCGCAGCAACCTCGCTGACGATCGGGCCGGCGTCGTCACCGTCGATATTGAAGTAGCGTTGCGCGTACACGCCGAAGCTAGAGCCGTCCTGGCCGCTGCTCGTCCAGGAGACGACGAAGTCGCCGTCCGCGTCCATCGCGACCGAGTTGCCGTCATAGGAACCGGTCGTGTGCGTGTTGACGCGGAATTCCGGCCCCAGCGCCAACCCGCCGACGGTGAACCACCGCGCGTAGACACCGTAGCCTTCCTGGCCGAAGCCCCTCCACGACACTACGAAGTCGCCGTCCGAACCCAATGCCACGCTCGGCTTTTGCCCACTACTGGAAAATGAATCGACGCGGAATTCCGCTCCCTGAGCCACGCCGGCTGCGTTGTACCGTTGGGCGTAGATCCCATGGCCGGAACCGTCCTGGCCGTTGCCGGTCCAGGCGACGACGAAGTCGCCGTCCGCGTCCATCGCCACCGCCGACGAATATTTCGTTCCTATCGTGTAAGTGTTGACGCGGAACTCGCCGCCGCCTTGCCCTACGCCGGAGGCATTGTAGCGCCGCGCCCGGACCTCGATATCCAAGAAGCTTTCGCCCTCGCTGATCCAAGTGACGACGAAGTCGCCGTCCGCGTCCATCGCCACCGCAAGGTCGGTGCAGGTCCGGCTGTGGATCGAGACGACGCTGGTCTGGTAGAAGTCGCCGGTCTCGTAAAAAAAGGCGTGATTGACCTGGAAACCGCCGCCCTGCGCAACGCCGGCGGCGTTGTACCGCTTGGCGTAGATCGCGTTGTTGGCGAGTTGTGGAGTGCTGTTTTGTCGAGTTCCGTTCAGCCACGCGACGACGAAGTCCCCGTCCGCATCCATCGCCACCATCGGGGACCAGTCCTGGCCGAACGAGTTGGAGACGACGCTGAACTCGCTCCCCTGCGCAACGCCGCCGGCGTTGTACCGCCGCGCGTAGATGCCGTCGCCGTACAGGCCTCTACCAGCCCAGACGACGACGAAGTCGCCGTCCGCATCCATCGCCACCGCCGAGGCGGACTGGTCGCCGGTGGTGAAAGTGTTGACGCGGAACTCCGCTCCTTGGGCCACGCCGGCGGCGTTGTACCGCTGAGCATAGACGCCCCAGCCGGAGCCATCCTGCAAGTTGCTGGACCAGGTGACGACGAAATCGCCGTCGGCGTCCATCGCCGTCGATTTGGGGCCATACTTCCACGGGTCGACCGTCGTCGACGTGTTGACTCGGAACTCCGGGCCGGCGGGCGTGGGCGCCGGATACGCGATTGAGAAGATCCGCTCGAAATCCTCGCCGTCGCCGTCGCCGTCGGCCGCGCCGTCCAGCCGGTTGCCTGCTGCGTCGCGAATTTTCGTTGCGCCGCTCCTTACGACCAGCCGATGGTTTCCCAGCCGCGCGGGAATGGCGAGCGTCGCCTCGTACTTCCTCGTCGTCGAATTGAAGCCGTAGGCAATGCTCGAAATCAAATGGCTCGCGTCCGAGCCGTCAAGGAACAACTGGTAGTTGGCTGGGGAGTTCGCACCAAGGACGTTTTCACTGAAGGTGACGACCAACGAAGCCGTCCTGAACTCCAATCTCTCGCCAGGAGTGGCGACGTCGACGACCACTGCCACGGCGGCGGCCGCCACCTCGGTGACCGTCGGCCCGGCGACATCGCCGTCGCCGTCGGAATCGACGAACCGCTGCGCGAAGACGCCTGTGCTTTCGCTGT
This sequence comes from Planctomycetia bacterium, assembly GCA_051648425.1. Taxonomy (GTDB): domain Bacteria; phylum Planctomycetota; class Planctomycetia; order Kolteriales; family Kolteriaceae; genus JBOFFD01. The sequence continues at coordinate 9,983 of JBOFFD010001323.1, read as the reverse complement.
CTTGGGCGTAGCTCGACCAGACGGCGACAAAGTCGCCGTCCGCGTCCATGCCGACCGCGGCGACGAATTGATCGTTGATCGTATGCGAGTTCGCGCGAAACTCGGACCCCCGCGCCGAACCGGTGGAGGTGAAACGTCGCGCGTAAATGCCGTCGGCTGAGCCATCTTGGCCAGCGCTGGCCCAGACGACGACGAAGTCGCCGTCCACATCCATCGCCACGGACGGGGCGTATTGCGACCCAATCGTATAGGAGTTGACGCGGAACTCGCCTCCTTGGGTCGTTCCTGAAGCATAGTAGCGCTGGGCAAAGACGCCTTCGCCGGAGCCGTCCTGGCCGGCGCTTGACCAGACGACGACGAAATCGCCGTCCGCGTCCATCGCGGTCGTCGAATAGTGCTGGCTGCCGGCCATATAGGTGTTGACCCGGAACTCGCCGCCTTGCCCAACACCCGAGGCGTTGAACCGCTGAGCAAAGACGCCGTCGCCGGAGCCGTCTTGGCCGTTGCTCGTCCAGGTGACGACGAAGTCGCCACCCGCGTCCATGCCGACTGCAGCAAAGTTCTGGGCGCCGAACGTGTAGGAATTCACCAGGAATTCCCCACCCATCGCCATGCCGGCAGCGTTGTACCGCTGAGCGTAGACGCCGTCGCCGGAGCCGTCCTGGCTGTTGCTCGTCCAAACGACGGCGAAATCGCCGTCCACGTCCATTGCCACCGCCGGGTTACGCTGGGTGCCGGCCGTATAGGTGTTGACGCGGAATTCGCCCCCCAGCGCCATGCCGGCGGCGCTGTACCTCCGGCCGTAGACCTCGGAGCCGTTCTGGCCGTAGCTGGTCCAGACGACGACGAAGTCGCCGTCTGCGTCCATCGCCACCGTGGGGTCGTATTGACCGCCGGTGGTGTAGGTGTTGACGTGGAATTCAGAACCTTGCGCCACGCCGGCGGCGTTGTACCGCTGGGCGTAGACGCCGAAGCCGTTCTGGCCGTCGCCGGACCAAACGACGACGAAATCGCCGTCCGCGTCCATCGCGGTCGATCTGGCGCCGTAGGTCCGCTGGTCGCCCGTCGTCGTCGTGTTGACGCGGAACTCCGGTCCGGCGGTCGTGGGCGCACGGCGCGCAATCGAAAAGAGCCGCTCGAAATCCTCGCCGACGCCGTCGCCGTCGGCCGCGCCGTCGAGCGGGTTGCCCGCCGCGTCGCGAATCCTGGTCGCTCCGCTCAGCGCCACCAGTTTGTACTCGGCGGGCGACAACGGGCCGGCCAACGTCAGCGTCGCTTCGAACTTTCTCGTCGTGGGATTGAAGGCGTAGGTCGCCCGCGTGATGAGCGAACCGACGTCGACGCCGTCGCGGAGAAGTCGATAGTTCGCCGCGTCGCCGGCGCCGACGACGTTCTCGCCGAAGGTGACGACCAAGGAGGTGGGCCTGAACTCCAAGCTCTCGCCTGGAGTGACGACGTCGACGGCCACGGCGGCGGCCGCCACCTCCGTGACTGTCGGCCCGGCGGCATCGCCGTCGCCGTCGGAATCGACGAACCGCTGTGCGTAGACGCCTTGGCCGGAACCGTCCTGGTCGTCGCTCGTCCAAACGACGACGAAGTCGCCATCGGAATCCATCGCCAGCGTCGAACTTCTTTGGTTGATGGTGGTGTTGGCGCCGACGCGGAATTCGCCCCCCTGCGCCAAGCCCGCGTCGTTATAGCGTTGCGCATAGACGCCGTAGCTGTCCCCGTACCCGTCCTGGCCGTAGCTGAGCCAGGCGACGACGAAGTCGCCGTCGCCGTCCATCGCCACGCTAGGGGCGAATTGAATGCTGGTGGTGTACGTATTGGCTCGGAATTCGCCCCCTTGCGCCACGCCGTTGGCACCATAGCGTTGGGCGTAGACGCCGCCGCCGTCCTGGCCTTCGCTGGCCCAGGCGACCACGAAGTCGCCATCCGTGTCCATTGCCACAGTGAGGTCTTGTTGACTGCCAGCGGCGTACGTATTGACGCGGAACTCGCCTCCCAGAGGCACACCGGCAGCGTTGTACCGCTGGGCGTGGACGCCGTCGCCGGAGCCGTCTTGGCCGTTGCTGGCCCAGGCGACGACGAAGTCGCCGTCGCCGTCCATCGCGGCGACGGGGTAGTATTGATTTCCAGTGGTGTACGTGTTGACCCGGAACTCGCTTCCCTGCGCAACCCCGGTGGCGTTGTACCGCTGAGCGTAAACTCCACTTAGGTGGACGCCATCTTGATCGTAGCTGTGCCAAGCGACGACGAAATCGCCGTTCGCGTTCATCGCCGCCGTCGCATTCTGCTGCCTATTCATCGTGTGGGAGTTGACGCGGAATTCGCCCCCCTGCGAGACGCCGGCGGCGTTGTACCGTTGCGCGTAAACGCCATCGCCGGAGCCGTCTTGGCCGTTGCTCGTCCAGATTACGACGAAGTCACCGTCCGCGTCCATTGCCACCGTGGGGTCTTGTTGACCGCCAACGGTGTACGTATTGACGCGGAATTCGTTTCCCTGCGCCCCCCCCGCCAGCGTTGTACCGTTGAGCGTACACGCCAGTTCCGGACCCATCTTGGCCGTTGCTGTGCCAAGCGACGACGAAGTCGCCGTCCGCGTCCATCGCCGTCGCTTTGGCATTGAGTTCGCTTATGGATTGGCTGCCAGCCGTCGTCGTATTGACGCGGAACTCAGGTCCGATCGCCCCGAAAGCGGGGACCGACCTGTCTTCCAACTGTTCCAGTCGGAACAGTCGGCGGGAGGAGGCCGTTTTCCGGACGGAGGGGTGCTTGGAAGAATCCCCGGCGTTGGGATCGAAGGAAGAGGGCATAAGACGGTCCATGTCTTGCAGACGCGCCGAAGTTCCCAAAATCAACTGGAACTTCGGGCGATTGCGAATGGGGGCGAATCGAGGCGGCGGCCGACCCTCGGTCGGGCGAGAGACGTTACGCGAACCGCGCCTTGCGAAAAGTGTTTATTGCCCGACACCGGGCAGGGCAACGGAGACGATCACGATTTTGAGAATCCATGTACGTCCCGAGGGTCGATCGGCTCTGATCGACGCTTCTCCGAATATGAAAGCCGAATGCCAGGCGGTGTCGACTGAAACCGAGTCGTTCTGGGAATGGAGGCGAGCACGACGGTGATCGACACCGTCGTGGAACTGCTCGGAAAACGCCGTCGTCCAAGCAAAAGGTATACTTCCAATTGATTGAGGCGAAATCTTAAACGGGGGCGGCGATGGGCGGATGGGGCGGCGGCTACCGCTCGAAGCGCTGGAATGCGAAGGCAACGACCGCCGAGCATTTTTCCCTCGACGTCCGCCAGTGGCGGCGCGAATCGTGGCTCACTCCCGGCCGGAAGTTCATCGCCCTCTGCCGGTGCGACGGCCGAACGATCGGTTGCGTCGGCGTGACGGTCGCCGAGGATTTCGTCGTCTTTAAATATGGCTTTTCCGGCGGCGGCAGGACGACGAACGTGGAGCAACGGGTGTCGCTCGACTGGACCCCCTGGCAGGTCTACCGGACCCGGTGAAGAACGCCCCGGCCCGCCCTCTCTAACGAACGCCCGTTCCTGGTCCGAATTCCGGGGTCCACTTCCGACGAGGCCAGTCGAAACCGGATCGCTGCGGACATATCCGAAACCGCTCGGTCCCGAACGGTCCAATTTCGCAACTCCGTTCGTGCGACGTCGGACCGTGTCCTTCGCATTCGTTTTTTGATCTCCGACCGCAGGATCGGCCTATTCCGCGTCGCCGGTCAGCAAGCGAAGGTAGCCGTGGTAGGCGTAGACCCGGTCTCGCTGCTTGCCCGTGGTCTCTTTGAGTATCCTCGCGTCCACAAGCATGGAAATCGCTTTCGAGGCGGTCGGCTTGGTGGTCTTCAGGGCCTTCATAACGCCGGCCAGCGTGACGACCGGCTGCCCCGGCAGGGCGTCGAAAAGACGGATCGCCGGGACGGTGGCGCCGGGGGCGTTGAGCAGACGCTGGCGATCCTTGTTCAACAAGGCGAACAGGCGCTGGGCGGTGGTCACGCCGTCGTCGGCCGCTTCCCGCACGCATTCCAGAAAGAAGGCGGTCCAACCTTCCCAATCGCCGTCGGTTCGCACGGCCGACAGCCGGCGGTAGTATTCCTGCTGGTGGCGCTTGAACGCAAGGCTCAGGTAGAGCAGCGGCGACGGCAGCAGCCCCCAATGCTCGACCAGAAGCGTGATGAGCAGCCGGCCGATGCGGCCGTTGCCGTCCAGAAAGGGGTGAATGGTCTCGAATTGGACGTGGGCCAGCCCGGCGCGCACCAGCGGCGGCAGCGGGTCGTCACCGTGAATCCAGCATTCCAGGGCCGAAAGCGCCTCCGGCACGGCATTCGGCGGGGGCGGCACGAACGCCGCGTTTCCGGGGCGGGTTCCACCGATCCAGTTCTGGGACGTGCGGATTTCACCGGGCATTTTCTCGGCCCCGCGCACGCCCCGCATCAGGCGTTTATGGGCCTCCTTCAGCAGCCGGATCGTCAGCGGCAGTCCTTCGGGGTTCCTGATCTCACGGCGGGTGTAGGTCAGGGCGTCGACGTAGTTGCAGACCTCCTGCACGTCGTCCGGGCGTTCCGCCTTGTGTGTGGCCTCGAACGTCAGCACGTCCCGGAGCGTGGCCTGGGTGCCCTCGATCTGCGAGGTGACGACCGCTTCCTTGCGGACGAAGCCGTACAGGAACCAGTCGGCGTCGGGGACCATCGTACCGGCGACGCTCAGGCGGGCCACGGCGGCGACGGCATTGGTGTGCAGTGCGGCCAGCGTTCCTTCGAGCGACAACGCAGGCTTGGCCGGTGGAAGCGGATCGGGCGTGAACGCGCGGACCGCCTCGCCTCCGACGTTCGTCGTCTGGTACTTCCCCGTCGTCCGCGCCATGCCGATCACGTCTCCTTTACCAGCCGGTTTCCGTAGTAAAGTATTCTTTACCAGTTTCGATCGCTAGTCAAGGAGAGTTTACCAGGGGCGATGGTCGTCCGGCTCCGCGCGCCAGGGGCGTCGGAATACGGGCGAGCAACGACCGCGGCTCGGGTTCTCGGGTTCGCCGATAGGCGATTCGGCGGCATGTCGACGTGACCGAAAGGCGTCCGACCCGCGATTTCCCGGGGAAATCCGGCCTATGCACCGCATAGGGAAGACGCCTGAACGAAACGTGACTTGAAATGCCCTCACATGCCATGTCCAACCTCATGCTTGGCTGAATGCCATCATGCGGCTGGATTCTGGTAGCTTGTGGGCTGTGCCTGCATCCCGCGGATGGTGGCAGGTTGTAGGCAGTGGACTGCCGGACGAGATGCCGGCGATCGACAGGATTTGGATGTCAGGCAGGACCTGCACCAGCGGCTTGCTGATGCTCGCCAAGAGGGTGAGAAGCGGCAGCCGAACACCGACCGATGAGCGGGTTCGTAACGGACGATTTGACTCTTACTCGGGACGAGTTCGACGGGGGTCGGTTGCCCCTGCCTGGAAGGGCAACCGGCGTAGGCGGTCTGGTGATACGCCTCGGCGTGTGAGATCGCGCTCGTTGCAGACCGCCTACGTCGTTCTGGAGGTTACGTGTGCTCGTGGCGTCTGCAAGCCGCCAGGGCCTCTTCGTAGAAGCGGTAGGCCAACCTGCGCGTGGCTTCCGGGTCGGGGACGCCCCGACAGGCTATGGCAAGAGTAACGTAGGCCGAGACAGCGCAGCCGTGGAACAGGTCGTCCCAGATCGGGTCGGACGGGTCGAAGCTCATGCCTCGGCCTCGTCGGCAGACATCGAGACGTGAACACGAATGGTCGCGCCGTTCGGAACCGGATCGCGGCTGAGCAGGTGGCCGACGCGGTTGATGCGGTGCAGGCCGCTGACGACGCAGAGGTCGCCGTCGTCGCCCTCGATCAGCGTCCAGACCCTCAGCGGATCGAACCGCCTGACGTAGTCGAACTCGTCGCCGTAGGTCTCGAACAGGCAGCCGCGGCTATCGTCTCCGACGGCCCAGCCGGCCGCCGGGTTGATGTGGTTGGGTACGAGCGGGTACGCAGCCTCGAACTCGTCCTCGGTCATCTCGATCACGGAGCGGGTCATTACGCGGCCTCCTTCTTGGTTGCGACGGGCTTCTCGAACACGGTGCAGGTGTCGTGCAGTCCGGGGATGAAGGACGACCGGTAGACCTTCTTGCCGCTACTGGCTCCGTGCGAGAACCGAATGATGTCGGTGCAACACTGCCCGAGGCCCGCCGCGAACACAAGCCGTTTCGTGTGGTAGGTAAGGGGCGCGAACCCCGCCTCGCGGTCGCTGTAGTCGCCGATCAGGACGGCCAGCTTGCCGCCCGGCTTTAACGCCGCCGCGCAGTTGCGGAGGAACTGGCCGTAACGTCGGAGGAAGTGATCGAGCGTAGGCGAACGGGACAGGTCGCGAGGGTCATCCGCATAGAGCTTCTGCCGCCAGTACGCCGGGTGCGCCCAGATGAAATCGAACGTGTCGGCAGGGGGAAACCCGTTCGGGTCACAGGCGTCGAATCCGGTGTGGATGTCGTAGGAGACGCACGGGAGGCCGAGTTCGGCACACACATCGGCGCAGGTGCCCGAGCCGGCCATCGGGTCGAACACCAACCCCGGCCGGAAGTAGAGCAGCAGGTCTCGGATCAGGTTGCCGCCGCAGTTGCCAGGCCACTTCCGGTCGCCGTACTCGCCTGCGCGGTGGAAGTGATAGAGGCTGGTCAGGTGTGGGACGGGGCTGGCGTTGCGGGGTGCCCGCGGCAGGCGGGCGTAACCCGGTTGAGGCTCGCAAATCCGCGTCGTCTTGGACGGGGAGAGGCGACGTGCCGCGTAGAAGGGATTGGCGGTGGAGGAAGTGATCGTTTGGCGTGTCATGCAGTAAGTCCTTTCGTCGGGGTTGCGGGTGAGGTTTCTGGTGCGAGGTCGGGCTGCGTCTCGGCTTCGTAGTGCATGCGGGCACGTTCCAGATCGGCGGCGAAGACCGTGCCCTCGCGGTCGGCCAGGTGCATCAGGTCACACAAGAGGTCGGCGACGGCCGAGTCGGGGTCGGTGCCGGTCTGCGACACGAACGCGGCGAGGGCATACCCGGCCCACTCGGCCCGCGAGTCGTTCATGCCTTCCGGATCGGGTGGCAGACGGCGGAACTCGCGCAGCCTGCCATACCGTCCGCACTCAGGACAGCGACACGCGCTTTCGCCGTCCCAGTCGTAGTGACCGTGGTCGGCAGCCCAGGCCCCGTCGTCGGTGACCTCGCAATCGACGAGGGCTGTGATGAGGAATCGCTGCTCCTGGCCGCAGGTCGGGCAGCAGACGCCGTCGAGGCAATTGACGTTGGTCATGGGCGACCTCCTGGGGCGGCGATCGCCTTCTCCAGGTCGTCGATCTGGGCGGCCATGCGGCCGAACCGAGCTGGGTCGGCCAGTCCGTCGTCGGGCAGCCGCTCGACCGCGGCGAGAAGGGCGTCCAACCGCGTTTTCAGCCGCAGCTTGGCGTCAGCCCCGACGGGGAAGAGCCCGTTGGCTGTGCATTCGAGGAAGTCGAGGTGACAGGCGTCTTTGGCGAAGTCGTCGCGGGCGGTCGTCAGCACCTGCCAGGCCTGTACGCGGGTCAGGTCGGGCCGGCGGTCCAGGACGTCGTCCACCGACCAGAGGGAGGCGACCTGATCCTCGGCCGCGAGTAGGGCGTCGAGGTCGATGGTCTGATCCCAGTCGTCATCGGCGAACTCCAGGAAGGTGGTGATGTCGATGTCGGCGGGGACGTGGAACCCGGACGGGTACTTCCGCTCCAGGATGTCGGCCAGGTTGAGCGTGAGTTGACGTGTCATTCGGTGGTCTCCTTTCGGTGGTTGGTGATGAGGCGGCGTAGGGCCGGCTCGTAGCGGTCGCCCCGCCACGAGTTGCTGCCGAACGCAATGTCTCCTTGGGCGAGCTTGTCCAGGTTGAAGACGGCCACGTGGTACTCAGCGTCGAACACGACCCCGAGCATCCGCCCTTCGTCCGCGTCACGGAAGAGGATGACGTCGAACGGCGCCCCGCTGATGCCGTTCCGGTGGCGTTCGATCTGCTCGACGGTCAGTCTCATGCGGGCCTCCCGTCTCCGCCTGAGGCGGGGTGGTCGTCGAACAGGTACTCGGCGGCGGCCGCGAGGGTGTGCCAGGTGATGCCGCGATTGGCGTCGTGCGACCGCTCGCAGAACTCGAGCACCCGCCAGCACTGCTCGTCGGTCAGGTCCGGTGCGACCTCCCGAACGTCTTCGAGGCCCCAGACGATGGCGATCTGGCCGCGTTCGGCGAGTTCCGCGTGGATGTCGACCTGTTTGCTGGTTGTCATGAACTGCCCCCTTACTCGAAGTGAGCGAGTTGGAGGCGGAGTTCCTGGAACTCGCGTTCCAGGTCGTCGTAGTCGGGGTCGAAGTCGGGGTCGATGCCGACGGAGAGGGCGTCTGCCAAGTCGAGCAGGCGGGTGAGGGCGTGGGCGGATTGAGTTGTGTACTGCATGGAAGCGTCCTTTCGTTGGGGTTAAGTCGGGCGGGACGCCGGCCCCGCCCGTGGCGGTTAGTCCTTCTTGTCGGAGGCGACGCGGAGGGTGATGCGGCCGTCGAGCGGGACGACGTCGAGCTGCACGTTGAACCCGTTGCCGTCGGCGTGCGGCCAGGCCGACCCGATGCGGGTCCAGATGCCCTTCTGGCCGTCGCGGTCGCGGACCTGATAGGCGACGTGACTGGGTACTTTGCTCGGTGACTCGGACTTGGCGTTCGTGGACATGAGTGGTTCCTTTCCTTCTGGTTGTTTCGGCCGCGACCACCGCGGCCTGATGGCACCCGGACAAAGCCGCGGCAGGCCGGGGCGGAGCCTGCGGAGCGCACCGGGCAAGCGGAAAATTGGGGGCGACCTTCAGGGGGAGCCGATTTTCCGCTTGAGCGGACCGGCGGCGGCTTTAGGCGTGCCAGTCAGCTAGGCCGCGGGTGCGGCGAACCGCGCAGGAAATGGGACTCGCGTGGGAGGAACGCAGGCGAGGAGCAGGAGAAAGAATCACAAAGAGCATGAGTCGGGATTGTGACGATACGAACGGAGACGAAGGGGAAACTGAGGTGCGGGAAATTACCGCATCCGACTGCCGGTTGGGGGGTGTCGCGCAACTCGGCGAACCGGTCGTCGGCCGTGAGTCGGTCGATGACCGAGCGGATTCGGAGGAGGTATCGCTCTGGGTCGGTCCGGTTGCCGATCGCCACCACCCGAAACACAAATGGTGTGTCGCGGAAGTCGGCGAACCGGTCGTCCGCCGCTAGCTGGGCTTCGATATCCCGCGTGCGGGCCAATACTCCTTCGGGATCCGAAGGGCTATGTCGGAAGGCCTGTCGGAACACTCCCGGCGACTCGGCAAACTCGGGGAACCGTTCGGGCAGGTGATTGAGGGAGCCGTGCAAGACGGTGGCCGACGCCACATAGGTCGGGTCGGAGTCAAAGACGTACGCGTTGACCGCGAGCTCGGCGGCGAGCAGGCGGTACACTGCCGGCCGAAGGTCGTCGGGAAGCCGCAAACGCCGCCGCCGACACATCTCCTCGAACCGCTCGAAGATCACCCCTTGAACGGCTTGCGGGACTGCGGGATCGTCCGGCGAACCAAGCTCGGCCAGCATCCGGCTACCGTCCCACGCCTCGAAACAACTTGCAAGCACGTCGTCGGACAGATGTGCTCCGCCGCTCATTGTCCGCCCGCTTTCGCGTTGGACTTGGCGGGCCTCGGCCATGAAGTCGGCGGCGCGTCGGAGCAGTTCCGGGTTGATCGAGTCTGGAACGGACGGCGGGGGTGGCGAGGGTTCGGACGGGTCGGTCGCCTCTGGCTCATGAATCGTTGGTCACAGTCAACGATTGCGACACCGATCCCTTAACGAACGGTAAATGCCCACCCGATGCCGCTGGGGCTGGCACCTACCGGCGTGAAGTCGATTCGGGGAAAGTAACTGCTCCAAAAGCCGAAATGACGCTGAGAATGGCTCTGAG
>JBOFFD010001322.1:0-6142 GCA_051648425.1 Planctomycetia bacterium | reverse complement strand
GGCGCCGCCGCCAGCCAGACCCCTCTCGCCGACGGCCGGCCGGCGCCGGGTCGCGACGGTCCGCCGCCGGGCCGTCTCGGTTGATTCGTATCGTCGACCGCCATTTTCGGATTCTCCTTAAGACTTCCCGCCATGCGGGTCGCGGCGCGCCATTGTCATTCGGGACGGCTGCGCCGGCGTAAGACGAGGAGTTTGGCGAAGCTTTGCGCTTCGTTAGTCTACCCGACGGCGGCGCGGTCGTCTGAAAGCCGCGCGGCGCCGTGTTCGTGGAACCGCGTCGATCGGGTGGACTCGTCGGGTTATTCGCAGCAGGAGGTGCAGTCTTGGAGCAGGGCGGCGGCGGCCGCCGTCGGATCGGGCCGTTGGCCGACGAATTCCGCCGACCGGTAGTAGCGGTCGATCACGCGCTTCCAATCGTCGGGGTTGTTCAGGCCGATGAAGGCGTCGCGGATGGCCAGACCCAGCGGGTGCAAGGCCGAGCGCTTGATGCCGAATTTGCGAATCTGCCGGCTGGCGCGCTCCGGGCCGTACTGTTCGATGGCGAGGGCGTACTGGCGGTCGAACAAGTCGGCCTGCTCGCCGACGGTCGGGGGGAGGGGCTTCGGTCGGCCTTCCCACAGCGCCAAGCATTCCTGGAAGATCCACGGGTTGGCGATGGCGCCGCGCGCGATCGTGACGCCGTCGATGCCGGTTTCGGTGAGCATGCGGAGGCAGTCTTCCGCCGAAAACAGGTCGCCGCTGCCGAACACGACGAGGTGCGGGTGCCGGCGCTTCACCGCCCCGATGCAGTCCCACGTCGCTCGGCCGTCGTACCGCTGCACCACCGTTCGGCCGTGCACCGCCACCCCGACGACGCCGCGGTCGACCGCGTGGTCGAGAATCCGGTTGAAGTTCTCGAACGACTGCGGCGAGTCGTCCTTGCCGCGACGCATCTTCACCGTCACCGGAACCTTGACCGCTTCGACGACGCGGTCGATCATTCGGCAGGCGACGTCGGGGTCGCCCAGCAGGTAGCCGCCCCGGCAGCGCCCCAGCACCTTCTTAACCGGGCAGCCGAAGTTAATGTCGACGACGTCGTAGCCGACCTCTTCCATGAGCGCGGCGGCGCGCCCCATTTCGTCGGGGTCTTTCCCCATCAGTTGCACGCACACGGGCCGATCGCCGTCGTCGAGCAGCTTGCCGCTGCGCGACCCGCCCCACGCTTCAAGGACGAACCGGTCGAGCATCACTTCGTTGCGAGTAAGACACGCCCCGAGCGACCGACAGGTGACGCGCATGCCGAGATCGGAATACCCCGACAGCGCCGCCAACGTAAACGGCGACGCGAGCGGCACGGCGCCAAGCCAGGCGTGGACCGCGGCGGGGGAAGCGGAAGTGTTTTCAGTGGTCGCGGACGGGGTCATGCAGCAGATCCTTCCCGCCCGCTTCGACTCAACCGAAGCGGCCGGTGACGTAGTCTTCGGTTTCCTTGAGGTGCGGGTTGGTGAAGACGTCCTTGGTCGGGCCGTATTCCACCAGCCGCCCCATGTACATGAAGGCGCAATAGTCGCTGGAGCGCGTCGCCTGGTGCATGTTATGCGTCACGATCAAGATCGAGTACGAACCTTTCAATTCGTGGATCAGGTCTTCGATCTTGCCGGTGGCGATCGGGTCGAGCGCCGAGCACGGTTCGTCCATCAGCAGCACTTCCGGCTCGGCAGCGATCGCCCGCGCGATGCACAGCCGCTGCTGCTGGCCGCCCGACAGCCCAAGGGCGCTTTCGTTGAGGCGGTCTTTCACTTCGTCCCAGATGGCGGCGCCGCGCAGGCTGCGTTCGCACACCTCGTCGAGCACCTTCTTGTTCGTTTCGCCGTCGATCCGCAGCGGATAGACGACGTTTTCGTAGATGCTCATCGGGAACGGATTCGACTTCTGAAACACCATGCCCATACGCTTGCGCAGTTCGATGACGTCGACCGACGGTTCGTAGATCGAGTCGCCGTTGAGGCGCATGTCGCCTTCGATGCGCACGACGTCGAGCAGGTCGTTGAGTCGGTTCACCGACCGCAACAGGGTCGACTTGCCGCAGCCCGACGGCCCGATGAGGGCGGTCACTTGGCCGCGGGGGATGTTCATCGTGACGTTGTACAGCGCCTTCTTCGCGCCGTACCACAGGCAGAAGTCGTCGACGTTCAGGACGGCCTCCTCCCGGCCGACGGCGTCGTGGATTTCGGGCGTCACGGCGTCGCCGCGCACGATCGCTTCGAGGCGCGAGCCGTTGGTGTTCGCGGCGGAAGTACTCATTTCTTCGGAGTCCTCTTTCTTACAGTCGACGGTGAACTCGCGCCGTCCGGCCGAGAACGTCATTTCTGCGTTAGCCGCCGCTTTCCTCAGCGGCGCGTCTTTTTCAGATGGTCCACCGGCTTGGACCGCCGGACGCGCCGCCGAGGAAAGCGGCGGCTAACCAGGACGGTTCTTAGAACTTACTGGTCGCGTATTTCTTCCGCAGTCGAATGCGCAGTTGCACGGCGGCGATGTTCAGAATCGCGATCACGGTGATGAGCAACAGCGTGGTGGTGTACACCATCGGCTTGGCCGCCTCCGAGTTCGCGCTTTGGAAGCCCAGGTCGTAAATGTGAAAGCCCAGGTGCATGAAACTGCGTTCCGGGTGGATGAACGGCGCCACGGCGTCGATCGGCAGTTCGGGGGCCAGTTTGACGGCGCCGACCAGCATGAGCGGGGCGACCTCGCCGGCGCCGCGGGCCATCGCCAGAATGACGCCGGTCATGATGCCGGGCATGGCGCGGGGCAGCACGATCCGGCGGATCGTCTGCCATTTGCTGGCGCCGCAGGCGTACGAGCCTTCCCGCATGCTGTTCGGCACCGCCGACAGCGCTTCTTCGGTCGCTACGATCACCACCGGCACGGTCAAAAGCGCCAGCGTCAACGCGGCCCACAGTACGCCGCCCTTGCCGTACGTCGGGTTGGGCAGCCGGGCGGCGAAGAGAAGGTCGTCGATCGAGGCGCCGATCATGTAGCAGAAGAACCCCAGCCCGAAGACGCCGAAGACGATGCTGGGCACCCCCGCCAGGTTGTTGACGGCGATGCGCACGAGGCTGACGGCCCAGCCCCCTTTCGCGTATTCGCGTAGGTAAAGGGCCGCCATCACGCCGAACGGCACCACGGCGATCGTCATGAGCAGCGTCATGACGACGGTGCCGAAGATCGCCGGGAAGACGCCGCCTTCGCTGTTGGCTTCGCGCGGGTCGGCGGTGAGGAACTCGGCCCACCGCGAGCCGTAGACGGCGGACTTGCCGGAGGTGGTCAACTGGTTCGCGGGGATCGCGCGGACGATCTCGGCCAGCGAGAGCGTCTTTTCCCGGCCGTCGCCGATCTTCATCACCATCGCGTAGCGGTCGCCGCGCTTCTTCAACTCGGCCAACCGGGTGGTGATGCCGGCCAGCTCGCCGTCAGCCTGTTTCTGCACGGCGGCGAACTGCTGTTTGGCGGCGTCCAGGCCGGCGGCGCCGGCCTTCGGGTCGGCCTTGGCGGCGGCGGTCGCCGCTTGCACGCCCAGCCGGGCGTGTTCCAGCCGGCGGTTGATCGCGCCGATTTCACCGCTCGAGATTCCGCGGGCCTCGGCCGCCAGCGCTCGCACCTCGCCGTGGTGTTCCTGATACTTCGCCCAGACGTCGGCGGGCGCCGACGCGGTCGCTTGGCCGTCGACCAGGAAGCCGACCGGCGTGCCGTAGAATCGGCCCCAGGTCGTCCGTTCGATCACCACGCCCCATTCGGGCTTCGTTTCCTCGGCGATCTCGAAGTCGTGGACCCACTGGTAGTGGATCCCCGTCAGTTCGAAGTTGCCCGTGCGGAACAGTCGCCGGCGGGCGACGCCGCCAGCCTGTTCGATTTCGCCGCGGGCGACGTCGCGCAGCGATTCGGGCAGGCGGTCGTACAGGTCGACGGTCGGGCGGTAGGTTTCCGTTTTCGTCACTTCGCCCAAGACCGTCTTACCGCCGTCGCGCAGCGCGACGGCGTAGAGCGGACCGGGCCAGAAGGTCCCGACTCCCTGGAAGACGATGAGCACCAACAGCCCGACGATCATGACGAAGGCCAAGACCACCGCCCCGCCCGTCAGCCAGATCATCGCTTCGCCGTTGGCCTGCAGGGAAACGCCGGAACGCGGTCGGCGGCCTGCGAGTCCGGTCGGCGCCGACGCAACGGCGGACGGCGCTTCGAGATTCGGAATGCTCATGGTCGGGCGGCTCCCCGGCGGCGGTCGATCACAGTTGCACCGCCCGTTTGCGGAATCGAATGCGGACCAGCTCGGCCAGCGTGTTCAGGACGAACGTCATCAGGAACAGGACGAGGGCGGCGAAGAACAGCGTGCGGTAGTGGGTGCTGTTGCGGACGGCTTCGGGCAGTTCGGTGGCCAAGTTGGCCGACAACGTGCGGAAGCCGTTGAACATGTTCCACTGCATGACCGGCGTATTGCCGGCGGCCATCAGGACGATCATCGTTTCGCCGACGGCGCGACCCAGGCCGATCATGACGGCGGAAAAGAGACCGCTCATCGCGGTCGGCACGACGATTCGGGCGGCGGTTTGCCATTGGGTGGCGCCCGCCCCCAGCGACGCCGACCGCAAATGGTCGGGCACGGTCGAGAGGGCGTCTTCGGCCAGGGTGTAGATGATCGGAATGACGGCGAAACCCATCGCCGCGCCGACCACAAGGGCGTTGCGTTGGACGTAGGTGTCGAACGGCGAGTGAATGCCGCGCGGATCGAAGCCGACGGCGTTCAGCAGGAATCCGACGAGCAGCGCCGCCCCCAGCGCGAACGCCACGCCGCCGAGGAACTTCACGAACTCGACGCGGGCGTGGGTGGGGCGCGACCATTCCCGCGATCGGCCGCGCAGGCTCGGATTGACCACCTGCGTAAACAACAGCGAGGTCGCCAGCGCCGACAACGGCAGCAGCATAAAGAACCACGCCCCGACGCCGGTCCCTCTCTGACCGTCCAGCCACAGTTTGACGTCGCCGGCGAAGAAGATCCATTCCAGCACCGGCCCCAGCAGCGCCGACCCGAACAATCCCGCCGGCAGCATCGCCGCGATGCCGTAAAGGCGGTACTTGCTCCACAAGATCGTCGTTCGGTACGGCAACAGTTGCCAGAGGTAGGCGCCGGTGAGGAAGGCCAACGGCACCGCGATGAAGCCCGCGAGGATCGCCGGTACGACCACCTCGGCGGCCGGTGCGATCACCACCGCCGCCAGGAAGCCCAAGACCACGCTCGGCAGGCTGGCCATCATTTCGATGACCGGCTTCACCCGGCCCTTCGTTTCCGGGTCCATGAATTCGCTGGTGTAGACGGCCGCCAGCAGCGCGAGCGGCGCGCCGAACAGCATCGAGTAGAGCGTCGCCTTCAGGGTGCCGAAAATGAGCGGCCAAAGGCCCAACTTCGGCTCGAAGGCGTCGGTGCTGCTTGACGACTGCCAGACGTGGCCGGGCTTCTCGTAGCCTTCGTAGTGGACCGGCGTGAAGAAGGTGGCGGCGGTCGCTTCGGGGTGGCCGAGTTCGATCTTCCAGCGGACGACGGCGTCGGCGCCGAGGGCTACCATGCCGGCGTCCTTCGCGGCGGGGGCGACGGCGGCCGTCGGCTTGTCCGCCGAAGTCATCCCCTCGGCGAGCAGGGCGCCGGTGGTGACCTGGAACATCCGCGCCCCGCCGCCGGCGTCGCCTACCAACGCCAACCGATTGCGGGCGCCGGTGCCCAGCGAGGTGATGGCGGCGGTGGCGTCGGCCGACGAGAGCAAGTGGCCGCGGACGACCACCGCGCCGTCGGGGGTGGCGGCGCCGTCGGGCTTGGTGCGGAACCAAACGCCGACCCGGCCGGCGGAGTCGCCCACCATTAGCGACTCGAAGCCGGCGAGGAACTGCACGGCGGTGGCCGTCGCGCCTTCTTCGGGCACGAGGTCGAGGGTTTCGGCGAGGGCGGGCTTGGCGACGTCCCGGACGTCGAACCGTCGGGCGGCGCCGTCGGTCCAGATGAGGTAGATCGAGTCGGCGAGGCCGGTGGTCTTCAGCCAGCGGGGCGGCTCTTTCATGGCGGCCGGGTCGTAGCCGACCACCGTGCCGGCGGCGACCGTCTTCGTTTCCTTGCCGG
>JBOFFD010001321.1:0-2231 GCA_051648425.1 Planctomycetia bacterium | reverse complement strand
TGCTGGAGACGGACGACTTCCTCCACTTCAAGGTGGGCACGCTCAACGGCCCGGAGGTGAAGAACAAGGGGTTCGCCCTGTTCCCGCGGATGGTGAACGGCCAGTACGCCATGCTCAGCCGGCAGGACAACGAGAACCTATACCTTATGTACTCGGACATGCCGCACTTCTGGCACACCAAGGAGCTGATCGCCCGCCCGACGTTCCCGTGGGAGTTCGTGCAACTGGGCAACTGCGGGTCGCCGATCGAAACGGACGCCGGCTGGCTGGTGCTCACACACGGGGTGGGGCCGATGCGGCGGTACGCCATGGGCGCGTTCCTGCTCGACTTGAACGACCCGTCGAAGGTGATCGGCCGGCTGGCCACGCCGCTACTTGAGCCGGACGCGAACGAACGGGAGGGCTACGTGCCGAACGTGGTCTACAGTTGCGGCGGGGTCGTCCACGGCGGCGACCTCGTCATCCCCTATGCGATGTCCGACTACGCCACCACGTTCGCGACGGTCCCTCTGGCGACCCTACTCGGGGCGATGACGCGGGGGTGACCCGACCGTCCCTCCGCCGGCACGATTCATCCCGGCGCCTCAGACCGTCATCTCGTGACCACGATCGGCAGCAGCACCAGCACCCCTTCGACCAACCGAAGCCGCGTGCGCCGCCAGAAGTCCACCACCGCCGAGGTCGGAGCGTCGGCGGCCTGGCTCGTCATCGCGGATTCCTCTTGGGGGCTGGAACAACGTCCCTTCGTGGCGTTCCTTCCCCCCTTCCTACAATGCCTGCTGGACGACGGCGGGTCGATCATTCCGGCGTTCCGCTTTCTTGGAACTTGGAACGGCCCGCGCGACTTCGACGCAAGGATGGAGACGGCATGGCGATCGTTCATCACAAACCGACGGTCGTCGCGGCGGCGGGCAACAAGCCGAAGATCATCGAAGAGTTCATCGGCCGGGTCAACTCCGGCACCGACGACCTCAGCATCGCCCGCATGCGCAGTCCGTCGGGATGGGTCGAGCCGGGTCAGACGCCCGAATTCGACGAGTACACCCTGGTGTTGGCGGGCCTCTTGCGGGTGACGACCAAAACCAACGTGGTGGACGTCCGCGCCGGCCAAGCGGTGACCACCCCCCGCGGCGAATGGGTGCAGTACAGCACCCCGGGGCCGGACGGCGCCGAGTACATCGCCGTCTGCCGCCCGGCCTTCCACCCGTCGACCGTCCATCGCGACGATTAGTTCTCGAACCAAACGAGGTAAAGCATGGGATCGGTGATCGGCGAAGCGTTGGAATCGGCGCTCGACGCCCGGCCGTTGACCGGACGGTCGGTGTTGATGTTCGTGGGCGACGTCTACGAAGACCTTGAACTGTGGTACCCGAAGCTGCGGCTGGAAGAGGCCGGCGCGAAGGTGGTGGTGGCGGGCGAAAAGGCCGGCGCGACCTACGCCGGCAAACACGGCTACCCCTGTAAGGCCGACGCCTGCTACCGCGAAGTGCGCGGGGCCGACTTCGACGGCCTCGTCGTTCCCGGCGGCTTCATGCCCGACAAGCTGCGCCGCGAGCCGGCGGTGCTGGACCTCGTCCGGTACTTCGCGACGGCCGGCCGCTTGGTGGCGGCCGTCTGCCACGGCGGCTGGATTCCCATCTCGGCGGGGGTGTACCGCGGGGTGCGCGTCACCGGTTCGCCCGGCATCAAAGACGACCTGGTGAACGCCGGCGCCCATTGGGAAGACGCGGCGGTGGTGATCGACCGCCACTTCGTTTCCAGCCGCAAGCCCGACGATCTTCCCGAATTCTGCCGGGGCATCTTGAAGGTGATGACGTCGGCCTGACTCCGGTTCAAACCAGCCCTCCGTCCCGGAGCGAACGGCGCCGGCGGATCATTACGACCCGGCGACGGCGGTCCGGCGAACCGACACGGTTGGAAACAGCTTGACGGATTTATTATCTGGCTGATACTTGAATCGTCGCCCGACGCCTACTTTTACCTTTGTCTGAATCGACGACCGATGCCAAGGGCATGGTCGCCGCGGGACGATCGGCGTTTCTGGTCGGGGCGATTCTGGTCGGCGTTTCTTCAAGTTCGAGCGGCGCCCGCGGGTGGACGTGGAACATGAAACTACTCCTGATTCCACTTGCCGGGGGCAACCCCATCGAAGTCGCCAAGCCGTTGCTTTTGGTCGGCCGGCAGTCGCTCTGCGACTTGCACCTCGACCATAAAACCGTCTCGAAGCAGCA
>JBOFFD010001320.1:0-1895 GCA_051648425.1 Planctomycetia bacterium | reverse complement strand
CGCTCGTGGGGTTGTCGAAGACTCTCGCCCATTTCGACATGGACCCGACGTTGGTGGTGCAGGTGAAAGCGTTCGTCACGCCGATGGCCGACGCCGGCGTCGTGGTGAAGGAAGTCGAACGGTGGTTCGGCTCGCCGGTTGCGCCGCCGTTGGTATTGGTGGAATGGGAGTCGGCGTCGCTGCCGATCGAAATCGAACTGATCGCGGCCGCCGGCCGACCAAAGATCGACGAACAACGGCCCGTCGTCGATTACATGGCGACGCCGGAGCTTGCGCACACGGCGGTCTTTTCGCGCGTCGCTCGCATCAACGGCCCGCAACTGGTGTACATCGGCGGCCTTTACGGAGCGGCGACGCCCTCGGATTCAGACGGTGAAGTACGGTCGCTGTTCGCGCAGCTCAACGACGTCTTAAATCAGACCGGATCAGACCGTCGCCACTTAGTCAAGGCGACCTATTACACCGTCGGCGACGGGGTGGTCGGCGCCTTGGGGAAGGTGCGGGCGGAACTGTACGATCCGAAACGGCCGCCGGCGGCGTCGCGCGCGACCGTTGTCGGCGTCGGTCTTCCGAAACGGAACATTGCGATCGACATGATCGCGGTTCCGTCGCCCGCCCCCGCGCCGCAACCATGACCGACGCCGTGAACGACTCCGACGGCGCCGCGGCGTTGACGGCGGCGGCCGACGTCGCGCGGCGTGTGCGTGCGGCGTTGGCCGAGGTGCTGGTCGGCCAGCGGGCGCTGGTCGATCGGCTGTTGGCGGCACTTTTGGTCGGCGGCCACGTCTTACTGGAAGGGGTGCCGGGGGTGGCGAAGACGCTGGCCGCCCGTTCGCTGGCGGCCGCCGTCGGCGCCGATTTCCGACGCATTCCGTTCACTCCCGATCTTTTGCCGGCCGACGTTGTCGGCGGCGAAGTGTACAATCCGAAGACCGGCGAGTTTACACTGCGCCGCGGGCCGATCTTCGCCAACATCGTCTTAGCCGACGAAATCAATCGGGCGCCGGCGAAAGTTCAGAGCGCGCTTTTGGAGGCGATGCAGGAGGGGCGCGTCACCCTCGCCGGCTCGCCGTGCGACCTACCACGGCCGTTCTTCGTTTTGGCGACGCAGAATTCGCTCGACCACGAAGGAACCTATCCGCTCCCGGAGGCGCAGGTCGACCGCTTCTTATTCAAGGTGGAGGTCGGCTGTCCGTCGCGGGAGGAAGAGGCGGCGATCATCGAACGGCAGGCGAAGGCCCGGCCGGAATCGAGCGTGCCGGCGACCACCACGCCGGACGAAGTCTTACACGTTCGCCGCTGCCTCGACTTCGTGTACATGGCGCCGGCGGTGCGCGAGTACGTCTTAAACGTGGTGCGATCGACGCGCGACCCCGCCGGCCACGGAGCGCCGAATTTGCGCGAGGCGTTCGAGCGCGGGGCCGGGCCGCGCGCGTCGATCGGCTTGATGTTGGCGGCGAAGGCTGCGGCGGTGCTGGACGGCCGCGGCTACGTCACGCCGTACGACGTAAAATCGAACGCGCCGGACGTCCTGCGGCACCGCGTGGTTCTTAGTCTGGACGCCGAGGCCGCCGGGCGAACGCCGGCCGACGTCCTGTCTGAACTGCTGGACGCGCTGCCGACGCCGTAAGATCTGAAACAGTTTCAGTCCAAGGTGAACGAAAGCGACGAATCATGGCCTCGTTGTTTGAAGATCAAGCGCCCCGGCCGCTGGCCGATCGGTTGCGGCCGCAGTCGCTGCGCGAGGTCGCGGGACAGGACCACCTGCTGGCCCCGGAAGCGCCGATCGGGCGGATGGTCGCCGACCGCCGTCTCGCGTCGATGATCCTGTGGGGGCCGCCCGGTTGCGGGAAGACCACCATCGCACGGCTGCTCGCCGAGACGACCGACTTGGC
>JBOFFD010001319.1:0-2145 GCA_051648425.1 Planctomycetia bacterium | reverse complement strand
GTTTATTGAACTTGTGAACTTGCTCCGGAGCGCCGAAGAACATGCCCTTGGCGTCTTGGCGGAAGAAGTTGAACGGCGTATTCAGTTCGTTGGTGAACGCCATCACGCCCAGCATGTCGTAGAACCAGTCGGTTTCGCCTCCCGCCACTTCGTAAAGATCGAACGCGGTGACGATGTAGCGGTAGCCGGGCAGCATCTCCTCGCCCCGGCGCCCGATCACGTCGTACACCGCCACGTCGGCCCGATCGTACGTTTCCGTCTTAGAACCCGGACCGCGCAACACCATGCCGCCGGTGTTGTGGTACGATTGCGCGCCGGCGATGTTGGGATGGTTCAGAACGAAGTTGACGGCGAGCCGATTTTCGACGATCGAGAACGGGTAGCGGTGGGCGCCGAACTGAACGTGGTTCGGCTGCCAGTTCCAGGCCCAATCGCGGTTGGGGTCGTAGTAGCCGTCGCCGTCTTCGTTCACTTCACCGTCTTGGTCGTCGTCGATCCCCTCGTTGCCCAGAACGGTGTACTCGCCGACTTGGTCGGCCGGGACCGGAATGAGCAGGTCGGGGTAGTCCGGGTGCGGTTTCAGTCGGCCTTTCGGATCGCGCCGCCGCATCTGCGTGATGTGGCCGTCGCCGTCCAAATCATTGAGGCCGTCCTCGTCGACCCGGCCGTCCTTGTCGTCGTCGAACGGCCGTTGCCCGGTGCGCGGCCAGTTGGTGGTGTTCGCCTTGTGGAAGTGGGCGTCGCGCGAATCGGGACTCAGCACCGGCAGCAGGTAGAAGGTGCGCTCCTTCAGCAGCCGATCGACGAATTCCAATTTGCCGGCCATCTCGCAAAGATACCAGGCGGTGTAAAGGACCACTTCGGTCGCCTGGATTTCATTCGCGTGGATGCAGCCGTCGATCCAAAAACCAGGCTTCGCTTCGGGTGCGCCCGTCTTAAAATCGGTGACGGTGAGCAGCCACATTTCGCGGCCTTCAAACGACTTTCCCAGACTCTGAAACTTACACCGGTCCGGGTGCGCCTTCGCCAACTCTTCGACGATCTTCGTCAGCGCGGCGTGGTCGTGGTAGCGGTTCCAGTGAACCGACACCTTCGGTTCCGCCGGAAAGGCGGGGCTGGCGTACGCCTTACGCGGCGCGGCCTTCTCATCGGCGCCGAAGACGTTTCCGTTCGCGGACAGAACCGCCAGTAAGACGGCCGTCGTGAAACATTTCGCGGCGTTCATCGGCCGGCCTCCTTCTTCGGCGTCAAACGGACGGTCGTTTCCACTCGTCCGACCGATGGACTGTACACCTCTACCTTGACGTCCGCCGGCTCATCGCCGGGGGCGGCCAGCAGCCAGCTTCGTCGGGTCTCGCCGCCGTTGCCGTCCAGTTTGGGCAGTTTGCCGCGCGGCGGGCCGACCAGCAGCTTTTGACCGTCGGCCAGTTTCCATTCATATTGCAGCGGGTGCGGCGCTTTGGTCTTTTGACCCATTTCCGACACCGTCGGCAGGAAGCCGCGGTTGACCACCCGCAGCGACAGGCGGTGCACGCCGGCCCCCAGCGACTCGACTTGGACGTCGTCGATCGTAAGACGCGGCAGCCAATCGCCCAATTTAAGCAGGTACTTGACGTGAACTTCGGCGAGCGGCTGGAACTGCGTCGCGGGCGGATTCCATCGTAAGAACGGCTTGAAGCCGCCGACTTCCACCTTCCGGCCGGGGAAGTCCTTCAGTTCGACTTCCTTCCACGGGGCGTAGCCGTCGATCTTCTCCTTGGCGAACCAACGCAGCGCGTTCAGCGCGTCGTCGCCGCGTTTGTCCTCAGCTTTATCTTCTTTCTTGTCTTTGCCTTCTTCTTTCTTTTCGTCGGCCTTCTTCGCCGGCTCTTTGTCGGCCTCCGGCTTCTTCGCGGCGTCTTCCCCGGGCGTCTTTGGAATCCACCAGCCGCGCCCCGCGAGCGACCACCGGCCGTAGTGATGGTACGCCCATTCCGAAAATGAACCGGCGCCTTCGGCGGCGGCCGGGGCGTCTTTGCCGCCGTGAATTTCGCGGTACTCCTTCGCCATGTACTCGAACGACGGACCGTCGCCCGCTTCGATCGCGTTGGGGGCGTTCGACGTCTTCCAAGGGTGGAAGAGGTTGTCCTCCAAACTGAAACACCA
>JBOFFD010001318.1:0-1855 GCA_051648425.1 Planctomycetia bacterium | reverse complement strand
CGCGTCCTTCTACGACGAACGCGCGGCGAAGATCGGACGCGGGGCGGCGGACCACCCCGGCTAAAAAGACGCTGGACCGAGCCGGGTCCACGCTCCGTCCGTCCTCCTTGGAGAACCTTCCAAGCCGGCCTATAACCTTCCCTCGCGGCGCGCCGCCGTCCTTCGCCCTGCTTCGTCACGCTGATAGGAGCCGTCTTCGCATGACCACCGTTCTTCGCACCCGTTTGGCCTTGGCCCTCGCGGTCTCGGCGGTTTTCGGCCTGCTGGCGCTGCATGGCGCCGTCGACTCGACCGACGGCTCGGCCGTGGTCCACGCCGCCCCGGCCCCCGTGCTCGACGCCGACAGCCCGGCCACCTGGAAGAAGCTCGCCACCGAGAAGGACGTCGAAGATCTGGTCGAACTGTACAACGCGGAAATCGCCAAGAACGTGAAGTCGTCGGGCCTGTTCCTGCGCGGCTTCCGCAACGTCGAACTGATGGGCGGCCTCATCGCCGTCGCGGGCAACGCCGGCGTGCTGGCGTTCGAGGGCGAGGCCGCCGGCAAGGCGGCGGCGCTGCGCGACGCGGGGCTGCAACTGGCGCAGGCGGCGAAGAAAAAGGCGTTCCCCGACGCGAAGAAGGCGGCCGAGCTGGTCGCCAAGTACCCGAAGTCGCTGCCGGCCGCCGCCGACGCCAAGCCGGCCGCCTGGGACGACCTCATCGACCTGGAACTTATCATGCGCGGCGTCTCTAAGTTCGACACCGACACGAACAAGGGCGTCCGCGCCGAGGAAGCCGCGTTCAAGAAGGACGCCAAAGTCCTCGCCGGCCACGCCACCATGCTCGCCTGGCTGGCGGTCGCCACTCGGCAGCACAACGACGCCGACGACTGGAAGAAGTTCTGCGACGACATGTGCGACGCCTCAATGCTGCTCAGCAAGGATTTCGCCAAGAAGGACCATACGGCCTCGAAGGCGTCCCGCGAAGCCCTGCAGAAGTCGTGCAACGACTGCCACGCCGTCTACAAGCAGGAGTAGGCCATCGTCCCGCCGACCGATCCACCCGAAGACCATCCCGCGGACGTCGGCCGGCCGCCGGTGGTCGTCACGCTTGACGGACCGGCCGGCGCCGGCAAAAGCACCGCCGCCCGGCGGCTGGCCGAGCGGCTGGGTTTCGACTTCCTCGACACCGGCGCGTTGTATAGGGCGGCCGCCTACGCCGCCGGCCGCGCCGGCCTGTCGGCCGACCACCCCGACCTGCCCGCCTTCCTCGGCTCGGTGGTCATTCTGACCGCCGCCGGCCGCACCACGATCGATGGCGAGGACGTCTCGCACGCCCTGCGTACGCCCGAAATCACCGCCGCCGTCGGCGCCTTCGCCGACCAGCCGGCCGTGCGGAACCGTCTCACCGACTGGCAGCGCGCTGTCGGTCGGCGTCGGAACCTTGTCACCGAAGGCCGCGACCAGGGCACGATCGTCTTCCCCGACGCCCTCTGCAAGTTCTTCCTGACCGCCTCCGAAGAAATCCGCGCCGCCCGCCGCAGCGAAGAACTGCAACGCGCCGGCCGACCGGTCGACCTGGAGGAAGTGCTGCGCGCCCAGCGCGACCGCGACCGCCGCGACGCCGAACGAACAATCGCCCCCCTGAAACCCGCTGCCGACGCCCTTCTGATCGACACCACCCCCTACCCCCTCGACGCGGTGGTCGACCTGCTGGAAGACATGGTCCGTGGACGGATGAACGACGCGGGCTTTTGACGCTGAGATATGACGACCGAAGAAAATGAGGAAACAGTAATTGCCTGGAAGGTATCGAGCGATCGGTCTTAGATGAAATCCTGTCGCCCTGTTAGCCGCCGCTTTCCGCAGCGGCGCGT
>JBOFFD010001317.1:0-3506 GCA_051648425.1 Planctomycetia bacterium | reverse complement strand
CCCGAATGCCACAATCTGCTGGCGGCGCTTTGGTCGCGCCACCCCGACTCATCCAAACGCGACCTGCCGAAAGCGATCGATTCGGCGAAGATGGCGGTCAAACTCAACGGCGAGAACTTCGACTACCACTTAACGCTGGCGGCCGCCTACGCGGTGAACGGGCAGTTCGACGAAGCGGTCGCTGCGGCCGAGGAAGCGGTCAAGGTGGCGGCGCCCGAAAAGAAGGACGCGGTGACGACCATCGCTCAACAGTTCCGCGACAAACAGACGCCGGCGCCGCTGCCGGCCGACAAGGGTTCCACGCCGTAAACCGTTCCGCTTCCGCGCCGGTCCTCCTTGGAAGTCCACATGCCGCTTCCCGGTCGCCTGCTTGAACTGCACGACGAACTCGCCGGCTGGCGACGGCACCTGCACGCCCACCCGGAAATCGCCTTCGAAGAGCACGAGACGGCGCGCTTCGTCGCCGACCGCCTGACGGAAATGGGCTTGGCGGTTCACTGCGGTTTGGCCGGCACCGGCGTCGTCGGCACGCTGTGCGGAACCGGCGCTTCGACCCGCGCCATCGGTCTGCGGGCCGACATCGACGCCCTGCCCATCCAAGAAAAAACCGGCCTGCCGCACCAGTCGATCCACCCCGGTCGCATGCACGCCTGCGGTCACGACGGCCATACCGCCATGCTGCTGGGCGCCGCCAAGTACCTCGCCGAAACTCGTCGGTTCGACGGCGTCGTCCATTTCATCTTCCAGCCCGCCGAAGAGAACGAAGGCGGCGGCCGCGTCATGATCGAGGACGGACTTTTCGACCGCTTCCCCATGGAACAGGTCTACGGCCTGCACAACTGGCCCGGCATGCCGGTCGGTCAGTTCGCCGTCCGTCCCGGACCGATGATGGCCTCGTTCGACGTCTTCGAGATCACCGTCCACGGCCGCGGCGCGCACGCCGCGATGCCGCACGTCAGCATTGATCCGGTGGTCGTCGGGGCGCAGATCGTGTTGGGGTTGCAGACGATCGCCAGCCGCGCCACCGACCCGCAAGAGGCGGTCGTCGTCAGCACGACGCAGTTCCACGCCGGCGACGCCTGGAACGTGATTCCCGAAACCGGCGTGCTGCGCGGAACCGTGCGCACCTTTCGGCCCGAAGTGCAGGATGCGACCGAGGCGTCGCTGCGGCGGATCGCCGAGGGAATCGCTGCCGCGCACGGGGCGACTGCGGAAGTGCGCTACGAACGACGTTACCCGACGACGGTGAACAGCGCCGCCGAGACGGAACGGGCGGCCGAGGCGGCGGCGGCGGTGGTCGGTCTGCGCAACGTCCACCGCGACCCCCAACCGTGCATGGGGTCGGAGGATTTCGCGTTCCTGCTGCAACAGCGCCCCGGTTGTTACATCTGGATGGGCAACGGCGACGACGCCGACGGTCGGCGGCTGCACAACCCCCGCTACGATTTCAACGACGAGGCGCTGGTGGTCGGGGCGGCCTACTGGGCCAAACTCGCCGAGCGGATCTTAAGCGCCCAGGACTGACACGCGGCCGGGGCCGCCGGAGGGCATCCGATGGAACGCTCGGCCGAGTGGTTCATGGCGACGACCGGCGTGGTGATGGGGCTTTCGCACCTCCTCCACCCCCGCGCTTGGGCCGAAACGTTCGCCGCCATGCACCGGCTGGGACGCCCCGGCGCGTTTCTCAACGGCGGGCTGAGTCTGTTTCCCGGGGCGGCGTTCGTCGCCGTCCATCCCGTCTGGTCGGGGCCGGCGGTGCTGTTGACGCTCTTCGGCTGCGCGCTGGTCGTCAAGGGTTCCGTCTATTTACTGGCTCCCGACCTCGCGTTGGCGAGCATGGGTCGTGCCGCGGCTGGCAATGGTCGCGGCTTCCGGATTGCGGGCGCCCTGCTGCTTCTCCTCAGCGGCGCCGTCGGCGGCGCCCTGTACCTCGGCCGCTCCTAACGCGCGCCGTTCGCCCGCGCGATTCCCCCCTTCCCTTGGAACCGCCCGGCTGGTATCGAGCCGCAAACGACGCCGGGTGCGGGCTTGGCCGCGCCGCCGCCGCCGGGCCAGGGGAGCGACCGACCGTGACTTCACCCATTCTACGCAGGCTCGCGCCGTTGTTGGTTGTAGGGGCCGGCTTCGCCGCCGTGGCGGCCTTCGGCGTTTGGTGGATGGTCCGCGACAACTACCACCCGTTGGTCGTCGGCGAAGTCTACCGCAGCGCCCAGCCCGACCCGGCGATGTTGAAGCGCGTCGCGCGGAAAGACGGCATCCGCACCGTCGTGAATCTTAGAGGCGCCTGGCCGCGCAACGATTGGTACGTCGCCGAGAAGGAAGCCGCCGACGAATTGGGCCTCGAACTGTGCGACGTCAACATGATGACGCACCAACTGGCTCCGCTGGTGGAACTGCGCCGCTTGGTGAAGGCGTTCGACGAACGCCCGAAACCGCTTCTCATCCATTGCCGCCGCGGCGCCGACCGCACCTCGCTCGCCTCGGCGATCTACATGATCTTATATCACGGCGCGACGCCCGACCAAGCGCGGGCGGAACAGTACAAACTCGCCTACGGCCACATCGGCACGGCGTTCGGCGGCCACCTGCCGCATCTTTTCGACTGCTACGCCGATTGGCTCAAATTGCAGGGTGAAACGCATTCCGCCAAGTCCTTCCGTCGGTGGATCGAGACGGAAACCACGCTTTCGTATTTCGGCGCCAAAATCAATCTCGCCAAAAAACTGAATGCGATCCTCGTCGACCGATCGATCGAAATTCCGCTGCGAGTGAAAAACACCAGCCGCTATTCGTGGGCTCTGAATTCGTCGCCCGCCGCCGGCTTCCATCTGACGGCCACGTTTCAACCCGTTGGAACGCCGCGCGGCGACGAACCGGTGAAGACCATCGTACCCCTCGGCTTGGGTGAAAGCGTACCGGCTGGCGCCGAGGTGGTGGTGCGGGTGAATCTTCCCGCCGAGGTCGAACCGGGCGACTACGTCTTAGAGGCCGACGTCGTCGATCCGCAGGGATTTCCGTTCCGCCGCATGACGAACTCGCTGTATACGCGCACCTTCACCGTCGCGCCCGCGCCGGTCGACCTGGCGGGCCGCCCCGCCGACCCCGTCCGCCGGTGAAAAAGGACGGCCTTCGGCCGATTCACTTTTACTAATGGACTGTATTGGTTGGAAATCCGGGCGGTTCGGGTTGATTTCCCGGTGCGAATCGGCCTACACTAACTGTTGAACGCCGCTCCGCCAAACGTGATCCCGCCTTGATGAAGGCTCGGTCGCGTCTGCATTTCTCGTCGGTGGAGCGTCGACGTTCGACCGTCGCGGTTCACCCGTCCGGGAGGTGAAGAATGAATATCGTTCGGGAATTCACGGCATTGCTGGACAACAAGCCGGGTCGCCTTTCTCAAATCTGCTCCGCTCTCGCCAAAGACAAGATCAGTCTCCAAGCCCTCAGCGTCATGGACGGCAAGGACCAAAGCGTTCTTCACGTGATCGTGGACAAAGTCCCTGAAA
>JBOFFD010001316.1:0-4489 GCA_051648425.1 Planctomycetia bacterium | reverse complement strand
GTGTCCGTCCGCCACACACTCTTTCGAGGTGAAGAATGTCGATGTACATTGGGGAAGCTCTGGTCGGCGACGGCAACGAAGTCGCGCACATCGACCTGTTGATCGGCAGCAAGGACGGCCCGGTCGGCACGGCGTTCGCAAACGCCCTGGCCGATCAGAAGGCCGGCCACTCCAACCTGCTGGCGGTCTTGGCCCCCAACTTGGCCGTCAAGCCCGCCACCGTCCTCATCACCAAGGTGACGATCAAGGGCGCCCGCCAGGCCGTTCAGATGTTCGGTCCCGCGCAGTTCGCCGTCGCCAAGGCCGTCGCCGACAGCGTCGCCGAAGGCGTCATTCCCAAGGCGGAAGCCGAGAATCTGGTCATCGTCTGCGGCGTCTTCATCCACTGGGAAGCCGCCGACGACAAGAAAATCTACGACTACAACTACGAGGCGACGAAGCTCTCCATCGCCCGCGCCATGAAGAACGAGCCGACCGTCGAGGAAGTGACCTCCAAGAAGGACGCGGCGAAGCACCCGTTCGCCGGCTTCTAAGACTCTTCTACCACGGGGTGGGCGCCGCGAACCGTTCGCCCGCCCCGTCTTCTCTTTCGCCGCACCGACATTCCAACACTAGTCGTTCGACAGGTCGCCGCGATGAGCAAAGCCAAGATCCTTATCCAGTTGGACGGCGACGTGCACGCCAGCGTTTTCGACCGCGTGGTGGCGGTCGACGCGGGCGTCGACCACCTCTTCAGCTACGCGAACGTCTCGCCGGCGGACGTCGAAGGGTTGGTGCACGGGGCGATCTTCACCCGAGGCCCGGCCGATCTCAAATACACCGCGATCTTCGTCGGCGGCCGAAACGTCGGTCAAGCCGAACACCTTTTGGACGCCGTGCGGAAGACCTTCTTCGGACCGATGCGGTGCAGCGTCCTTATGGACGCCAACGGCGCGAACACCACCGCCGCCGCCGCCGTGCTGTCAGCGGCAAGCCACCTCGATTTGACGTCGTCCACCGCGCTCATCCTCGGCGGCACCGGTCCGGTGGGCCGCCGCGCCGCGTTGCTGTTCGCTCGGCAAGGGGCGGCGGTGCGGCTGGCGTCGCGCGATCTCGCCCGCGCCGCCGAGGCGGCTGATTCCGTAGCGGCCCGCTTCGACGCCGCCGACGTGACCCCGCTTTCCAGCGAAGACCCCGCCGCCGTCGACGCCGCCCTGGCCGAATCGTCCGTGGTCTTGGCCGCCGGCGCCGCCGGCGTTCGCCTGCTCACCTCCGACCGACTAGCGAAACTCACGGCGCTGCGCGTGTTGGTCGACCTCAACGCCGTTCCACCCACGGGTCTGGAAGGTGTGGAAGTGATGGACCGAGGGCGGGAAGCCGACGGCGTCTTCCGCTACGGCGCCATCGGCGTGGGTGGGCAGAAGATGAAGATTCACAAGGCCGCCGTCGCCAAACTGTTTGAAGCCAACGATCAACTGCTCGACGCCGAGGCGGTCTACGACCTCGGCCGCGGGTTGCTTGCCAAGAGTTGACCCGATCGTTCGACGAGTCGGACCACTACCGGAAGGACCGCGGCCCATGCCTCGCTTGAAAACGCTGTTCACCGGGCAATGGGCCGATATGCCGTTGGCGGAACTGGCCCCGAAGGCGGCCGCGTGGGGCTACGAAGGCTTAGAGTTGGCCTGTTGGGGCGACCACTTCGACGTCGGCCGGGCGCTGGTCGAGCCGACTTACTGCCAAGACAAACTCGACCTGCTGGAGAAGCACGGTCTCGAC
This sequence comes from Planctomycetia bacterium, assembly GCA_051648425.1. GTDB lineage: Bacteria > Planctomycetota > Planctomycetia > Kolteriales > Kolteriaceae > JBOFFD01. Next base: position 2,734 of record JBOFFD010001316.1, on the reverse strand, counting down.
TGCCGCGCGATCAGCAGCCACCTCGTCGGCCAGATGGTGCTCGACCGCAACGACGCCCGCTGCGACGCCTGGGCGCCGGCAGAGTTCCACGGCGACCCGGCGGGCAAGGCCGCCTGGGCCGCCGAGGAAATGAAGCGTACCGCGCAAGCCGCCAAACTGCTCGGCGTCGACGTCGTCTGCGGCTTCACCGGTTCGCCGATCTGGCACCTTTGGTACTCATTCCCGCCGGTGACGCCCGCCGAGATCGACGCCGGCTATCAACTGCTCGCCGACCGCTGGAATCCGATTCTCGACGTCTTCGCCGAGAACGGCGTGCGGTTCGCTTTGGAAGTGCATCCGACCGAAATCGCTTTCGACGTCTACAGCGCGGAACGAGCGCTGGCGGCGCTCGACCGCCGGCCGGAGTTCGGCTTCAACTTCGACCCCAGCCATTTGTTCTGGCAGGGGATGGACCCGGTGCAGTTCATCCGCGCGTTCCCCGACCGCATCTACCACGTCCACGTCAAGGACTGCGCCGTCACGCTCGACGGTCGATCGGGAATCCTGGGGTCGCACCTCGAGTTCGGCGACGCGCGGCGGGGGTGGGATTTCCGCAGTCCCGGCCGCGGCGGCATCGACTTCGAGGCGATGATCCGGGCGCTGAACGCCGTCGGCTACCAAGGGCCGCTGTCGGTGGAATGGGAAGACCCCGGCATGGACCGCGAATACGGCGCGGCCGACGCCGCCCAGTTCCTCCGTCGCCTCGACTTCGCCCCCTCGAACCGCGCCTTCGACGGCGCCTTCGACTCTGGATCGCCCGCCGACTCGAACTCCTGAAACCGTTTCGCCCGTCGGCGTTGAACACGACTCCAAGAATCGAAAAGATTGTAGACTTCGCGCCGGTCTTACTGAATCCGTGTTATCGCGGCGGCACTATCATTTCGTTCAACGACCCTTGCAGATCTGAAGGGTGATACGCCGACGAACTACCTTTTCGTGCGAGCGAGCGCGGAGTTCGACTTCTTGGCGGCGACCGCTTTCTTGGCAACGGCCGCCTTCTTAGCCCGCGGCGGTGTTTTCTTGACCGTGGCGGCTTTCTTCAAGGCGGGCGTCTTCACCGCAGGCGCCTTCACCGCGGGCGTCTTCACCGCGGTCGGCATGGTCGCGGTTTTGCCGCGAGCGGCGGGCTTCGCGGCTGGTCCGTCGTCGACTTCGATGCCGAAGATGGCGCCCAGGTCTTTCGCGGCGATCGCTGGGGCGCTTCGCTTGGTTTTAGGGGGAGCGGCGGGAAGCGCCTCCTCGATCAATTCCGTCTGATCAACGGCTCGCAATAGGAACAGCAACTCCGGGGCGGAATCGAGGCGGTGGCCGACGCCGTACAGGACGGCGGCAAGATGCTTGCACATGTAGACGCCGTCCGGACAACTGCACAGCATCTTGATCTCTTGCGGTTTCGGGAACAATCCCGACTCCTGGTCCGTCACCTGTTCCATCACGCCCTTCGACAACTTGCCCTGCAGCAGTTCGACCAACGAACCGATCCGGCCCGCGCTGCGATTCTTCAGCGCCAGCCACTTGGTCGGCGGCAACGGCGCGACGTCGATCCGAATCGTGTACAGTTCTGAACCGCTCACTTGGGCGTCGATCCGTCCCTTTCCGATCCTAAGATCGACGACCGATCCATTGCGTACATACGTCCGGCCGCGGGGCAGGCGGCTTTCGTAGTCGCTGTACTTTTCCAGGTTCGCGCACCAGGATTGACCCCAGAACGTCGTGGAAATGGCGCGGCCGACGATCTTCACCGGCGATATCTTCCGCCCGTTTTTGACCTGCTCGGCGACTAACTTCGCGGCCTCAGCCTGACGCTGCGCGACCGGGACGTACTTTTTGAATCGGAACCAACTCATCATTCCCCCCGAACCGCAAAAAACGCGTCAGCCGTCGGCCGCCCGATGAAGGTCGAGTTTTACGAATTTTAACAATGTAGCATCGTCCATTTCGGTCAGCAAGGTTTCGCCGGCGCCGGCGCCGTCGACCACCTCCGCCGCTACTTCCTTCTTATGCGAAATCATCTCGTCGATCCGCTCTTCGACCGTGCCGCGGCAGACGAACTTGTGGACGAGCACGTTCTTCTTCTGGCCGATGCGGAAGGCCCGGTCGGTGGCTTGGCTTTCGACGGCCGGATTCCACCAACGGTCGAAATGGACGACGTGCGACGCCGCCGTCAAATTCAGTCCGGTCCCGCCCGCCTTGAGTGAAAGCACGAAGAACGGAGGGCCGTCCTCTCGTTGAAAGGAGTCGACGAACTCTTTGCGCTTTTTGATCGTCGTTCCACCGTGAAGTACGAGGCCCGGCCGACCGAACGACGCCGCCAGGAACTCGGCCAACGGCTCGGTGATTTCACGAAACTGGGTGAAGACCAAGACTTTCTCCTGCCGCGCCGCGACCTCTTCGGCGATCTCGGCCAGGCGGCGGAATTTGCCGCTGCGGTCGGCCGCGTAGTCGTTCGTGCCGACCGCTTGGGCGGGGTGGTTGCAGATCTGTTTCAGCCGCATCAAGTTGGCCAGGACGATCCCGCGGCGTTGGATTCCCTCTTCGCTGGATTTCAGTTGCTGAGCGAGGTCTTCGACCGCGTGTTGGTAGAGGGCCGCCTGGTGTTTGCTCAGCGTGCAGTAGGCGTTCACTTCGGTCTTGTCGGGAAGGTCGGCGATCACACGCTTGTCGGTCTTCAGCCGTCGCAGGATGTAAGGCTGAA
>JBOFFD010001315.1:0-2506 GCA_051648425.1 Planctomycetia bacterium | reverse complement strand
CTTTCGGGAAAGACGATCGTTGCGTCCGACCCGGCGAAGGCGTCGGCCGGTACTGGTCCACGGATTGGAATCACGACATGCAAACGATTCTGGTGACCGGCGGCGCGGGGTTCATCGGCGGCTGCTTCGTTCGGCAGCTCATGGCCGAGACCGCGTTCAAGGTCGTCAACCTCGACAAACTGACCTACGCCGGCAACCTCGATTCGCTGGCGGGCGTCATGACCAACCCCCGCCACGTCTTCGTTCAGGGCGACATCGGCTCGCCGACGCTGGTCGCGCGTCTCCTCAACGAACACAAGCCCGACGCCATCGTCAACTTCGCCGCCGAGAGCCACGTCGACCGCTCCATCGACGGCCCCCGCGAGTTCGTCGAAACCAACGTCGTCGGCACCTTCGAGCTGTTGAACGCCACCCGCAAGTACTGGCTCGATCTTACCGATTCCGCCCAAGAGGCGTTCCGCTTCCTGCACGTTTCGACCGACGAAGTGTACGGATCGCTGGGCGAAACCGGGAAGTTCAACGAAGAAACCCCGTTCGCGCCCAACTCGCCGTACAGCGCCTCGAAGGCGGCGTCCGACCATTTCGTGCGGGCCTTCCATCACACCTACCATCTGCCGACGCTCACCACCAACTGCACCAACAACTACGGCCCGTACCAGTTCCCCGAAAAACTGATTCCGCTGATGATTCTGAACGCGCTGGAAGGCAAGCCGCTGCCGGTCTACGGCGACGGCGGCAACATCCGCGACTGGCTGTTCGTCGACGACCACTGCCGGGCCATCCGCCGGGTGCTGGAAGCGGGTGTCGTCGGCGAAACCTACTGCATCGGCGGCGATTGCGAACGGACCAACCTGCAGGTCGTCCACGCCATCTGCGACGCCGTCGACGCCCTGCGGCCGAATCCCGCCATCGGCTCGCGCCGCAACCTGCTGACCTACGTGAAGGACCGGCCCGGCCACGACCGCCGCTACGCGATGGACATCTCGCGCATCGAGAAGACGCTCGGCTGGCGGCCCACCGAAAACTTCGAGTCGGGCCTTCAGCGCACCGTCGAATGGTACCTGGCGAACCCGGCCTGGATCGGCAACGTCACCAGCGGCACCTACCGCCGCGAACGGCTTGGCCTGGCGGTCTAAGACGCACGCTGGATTCACACGTCGCCCGCCGCCGTTCATGGATGAACCGCCCGCTTTGGAGAGACGAAGCTCATGAGTCCGCAGATCAACACGCCGTACATCCGGAAGGGCATCATTCTCGCGGGCGGTTCGGGCACCCGCCTGCACCCGATCACGCGGGGCGTCAGCAAGCAGTTGCTGCCGATCTACGACAAGCCGATGATCTACTATCCGCTGTCAACGCTCATGCTGGCCGGCATCCGCGACGTCTTCATCATCACCACGCCGCAAGACCAGGAAAGCTTCCAGCGCGTCTTAGGCGACGGCAGTCAGTTCGGCATCACGCTGACCTACGCCGCCCAACCGAAGCCGGAAGGCTTGGCGCAGGCGTTCCTCATCGGCCGCGACTGGATCGGCGACGACGCCGTCGCGCTGATTCTGGGCGACAACATCTTCTACGGTCAAGGCTTCGGCAAGATGCTGAACGCGGCCGCCAATCTGAAGACCGGCGCCACCGTCTTCGCCTACGCCGTCAAAGACCCCGACCGCTACGGCGTGGTCGAGTTCGACGCGAACCGCCGCGCGATTTCACTGGAGGAAAAGCCGTCGAACCCGCGGTCGCACTTCGCGGTCACCGGTCTGTACTTCTACGACAACCAAGTCGTCGACATGGCGGTGCATTTGAAGCCGTCGCCGCGCGGCGAACTGGAAATCACCGATATCAATCGGTTGTACCTGGAGAAGGGTCAACTGAACGTTCAGATCTTCAGCCGCGGCTTCGCCTGGCTCGACACCGGCACGACGGAATCGCTGCTGCAGGCGAGCAACTACGTCGAAACGATCGAAGCCCGCCAAGGACTGAAGGTGGCCTGCCTGGAGGAAGTGGCGCTGCGCCGCGGTTTCATCACCGCCGCCCAGGTGGAAGAGATGGGCCGTAAGATGAAGAACGCCTACGGCGAATACCTCGTCGCGATCGCGAAGAACCCCGACCCGCTACTGGACTGAGGCGGGACCCGCCGGCAATGCCGCCGGAAGTAGATGGGAACGTTTCGTTAGCCGCCGCTTTCCTCAGCGGCACGTCCGATCCGAACGTCGCAAGCCGAAGGACGCACCGCTGAGGAAAGCGGCGGCTAACAAGGACGTCCCGCCAGGGCGTTGATTCACCGACTTCCGATCATGACGTCGACGCCCTGTCTTCAGACAAACGCGGGTCCTACCAAGTCTGACTTTCGTCGATCCCTTACGGCCGTCTTAGGGCGTGCTGACAATCATGCCAGTAGGATCATCAAGCCCGCTAAGTGGAGGAAGCCAAGGAAGTTGCAGCTCGTCTTCTCGTAGCGGGTGGCGATCCGCCGGCACTGCTTCAGCCGGCCGAACAGCCGCTCGACCTT
>JBOFFD010001314.1:0-2311 GCA_051648425.1 Planctomycetia bacterium | reverse complement strand
GCGAGTTGGCGTTGCCCATGCCGCTGCCGAAGAGAACCATCGTGTGGTCCAAGAGCGCGCCGGCGCCGTCGTCGATCCCCTGGAGTTTGTCTAGAAACCGCGCGAACTGTTCGACCTGATAGCGTTCCATCTTGATGAGGGCTTCGATGGCCTCCGGTCGCTGGCCGTGGTGTGAAAGCGAGTGATAACCGCTCTTGAGGTTGAACGCCGACGCCTCGAAGTCGCCGCCGATTTCAAGCGTGGCGATGCGGGTCGAGTCCGTCCGCAGGGCGAGCGCGATCAGGTCGTACATCACCGGCAGGTCTGAAACGAAATCTTTGTTCTCCGGCTCCTTCATCTTAGGATCAGGCTTAGGGACCGCGGCCCATTGGCGCCGCTGTTCGATCTGCTTTTCGACGTCGCGCACCGACGCCAGATACTCGTTCAGCTTCTCTTGGTCCTGTTTGCCCAAACGGCGTCCGAGCGACTTCGCATCGCCCTGCACGGAGTCGAGAATGGAGCCTTTCAGATCGAGCCGATCGCGCGTGGCGGTTACGTCGGCGGCCCCCTCGGAGACGAACAGCCGGCGAAACAACTCGCGGGGCGTGGCGATGGGCGGCACCCGCGTGCCGCTGCGGGTCCAGGACATTAGGCAGCCGCCGTGCAGACCGGTTTCCGACCCCACCGCCAGCGACGGGAACCGCGTGGCGCCGGCGACGAACTCGGCCGCCCGCTGGTCCACGGTCATGTTGCCCTCGGGCATCCCTTTGGCGTCGACGACCCGCACCCCGCTGAGGTAGGAACTCATGGCGTAGTGCCCGCCTTTCACTCCGTGGTCGAGACCGGAGAAGAAGGTGAGCGACTTGCGGTGCGGCTTGAGGGATTCTACGTCGGTCGGCAGGTCGTAATCGACCCCGGTCTTCGAGGGAAAAAAGGCCGGCGGATGGAAACCAAGCAGGTTGCCGATGCACACCATCCGTTTGGGACGCTCGCCTGGTTTCGCGGGGCGGGTCGACGCACCATCGGCGGCGTCCGCCGCGAAAGCCCGCCCGCGGAGCGACTCCAGCAGCGGCAGAGCGATGCCGACACCGGCGGCTTTCAGAACGAATCGCCGGGTGGCGAGAGGGGCCCTTCGATGAATTCGCATTTTCGCGTCTCTAGAACTGCAAAGACTCTTCAAACAACCGTAGATTATTTCAAGATGTACGTAGTTTGAAACGGTCTGCCACTCCGCCCCTCCCCGAGTCGGCCCGAAGCCCGTGCGGGTGACCGTTGCACCCCGGCGAGGAGGACGAACATGGCGCGACGCTTGATCGGCGAACCGGGACCGTACCTCGTCCACCTTGAACTGCTGCGCGACCGTATCTCGGACTTCGACCGGTACCCCTTTTCGCTGCCGGCCGTCCGCGGACTGACGACGCTGCCGTTCCATCCGAAGGTGACGTTTCTGGTCGGTGAGAACGGTACCGGGAAGTCGACGCTGTTGGAAGCGATCGCCGTCGCCTGCGGTCTGAATCCGGAGGGGGGCGGGCGCAACTTCCATTTCGCCACCCGCGCGTCGCACTCGCCGCTCCATGAGTGCCTGCGCTTGGCGCGGACGCCGGCCGTCCTTGGCGACTGCTACTTTCTGCGGGCCGAAAGCTTCTTCAACGTGGCGTCGGAGATCGAGCGGCTCGACGCCGACGAACCATGTCCGTTCCCCTATTCGCCGCCGAAGATCATCCGTTCGTACGGCTGGCGGTCGTTGCACGAGCAGTCGCACGGCGAATCGTTCTTCGCCCTCTTTAAGAACCGGCTGAACGGCCGCGGCCTGTACTTCATGGACGAACCGGAATCGGCCCTGTCGCCTCGGCGGCAAATCGAATTCCTGGCGATTCTTCACGGCTACGTTCAGCGCGGCGGTCAATTCATCATCGCCACCCACTCGCCGATCGTCCTGTCGTACCCGAACGCCCTCGTCTATCAGTTGGACGCCGACGGAATCCGGCCGACGCCTTACACCGAAACCGACCACTATCTGACGACGCGGGGCTTTCTCGCCAACCCGAAGCGGACCCTCGACGCCCTGCTCGACGACGGCGCCTGACGGGCTTTCGCAGCGAAAGCAATCAGTCAGGGCGGCGGCGTGGGTTCGGTCGGCTTCTTGCGGAACCGTCCGATGCGAAAACCGCCGAAGGAACATTGATGGGTGACGGCGGCGAGGAAGCGGGTGGACGCGGTGCATTTTTCCGGCGGATCGAGCCAGCATCCGCCGCACAGCGGAGCGTTGGGGCTGCTCGTCTCGTTCGATACGTTGTGGCACAGTTCGTAGACGTTGCCGTGCATGTCGAAC
>JBOFFD010001313.1:0-2648 GCA_051648425.1 Planctomycetia bacterium | reverse complement strand
GGGTGGCCGGCACGTTCCACGAACGGCAGGGTTTCCACGGCTGTCAGATGCCGGAACAATTGCTCGGCCGGATCATTCGGGTGTCGTCGAACGAGGGCGACCTGGTGCTTGATCCGTTCGCGGGCAGCGGTACGACGCTGGCGGTGGCGAAGAAGTTGGGACGGCGCTACCTCGGCTACGATCTTTCGGAAGACTACGTGCGGCTGGCGAACGAACGGTTGGCCGGCGTGGCCGTCGGTGATGCACTGGCTGGCGCGCCGGAACCGCTGAGCAGCGCGCCGTCGACGGCTGAGGGTAGAACGTTGGCGTCGGTGGCGGCGAAAACGGCGCGGCCCCGTCGGGCGGGGTCGAAGACGAAGAAACCGACCGAGCCGCCGGCGTAGGAATTCACCCGCGACCGGCGGCGGCCGGCCCCGCTGGCACGGCGGGGGCGGCGATCGGAATCTCCGAGGCTAATTCGTCGGCCGCCGGCGGTGCGGCGACTTGGTTGGAAGGATCGGGTCGGACGTCGATCAACACCAGCAATTCGGCGTCGCGCACGGAACCGAGACCGAGCCAGGTCTTCTTGTTGTCGAACGTCGGCAGACTGCCGACGCTGAGAAGCAAAAGTCGTCCCGGCGGCACTAAGAAGCGGTCGTTCAGACGAATCGACCGCAGTTCGGGAATCTCAATGTTCGGGCGGCCCGGAATCGGCAACGACACTTTCTTCTTCGCCGACAGCCGGTTCACCGTCAGTTCGACGTTCAGATCGACGGCGGCGGCGTCGACGGAGATCAACGGACTGAACTTGACGACGACGCCTTCCTCGATCTGTTCGACTTCGTCGCGATAGCCGGCCTTGCCGTTCCAACGCTTCTTATTCGTGTCGAGCACCACGCCGCGGACGTAGCCGCTGTCGTGCGACCAGCGGACGACCGCCGGCTGTCCGTTCGGGTGGCGGAATTCCGGCTTCGCCAGAACGGTCCCCTGCGAAGTCTTCGAGACGTCTTCGGTGAGTTTGGCGGCGACGGCGGGGTCGACGAGCCACCCCTGGCAGCCGGGTTCGGTCGTCGGCACGGGCGTCAGTTGGGTCAGATATTTCGTCCGCCATTTCAGATTGCGGACGTTCAGAATCTGCACCCGGCAGTTGAACTCGCCGGGGGTGTAATACAGGAAGCGGCCCAGTACGTCGGCCACGCGCTTCTGAACCTCCGGCCCGTGGTAGACTTTGACGTGCGTCGGCGAGACGAGCAGGCTGGCCTGTTCTTCGCGGTGCCAGGTTTCGGGGCCGAGTTCGCGCAGAATCCATTCGCGGATGCCGGCTTCGGGCGCCGCCTGCGGATCGAACTGACGGGTGTACCGCGACACGTCGTAGTCGAGCCATTCTTGACCGGTCGACGCGATAATGGTCGGGTCGATGAACGGCGCGGAAACCGGCGGCGGCGCGGGGGCCGGCGGCGCGACTTCGAGCGGCGGCGGAGGGGTCGGCAATGGCGCGGCCGCGACCGGCGGGCGGTCGACTTTCGGAATCGGGTTCGTCTGCGACACCATCGCGCCGGGAATCTGCGTCGGAGTTGTTGCGGGCGGCGGCGGTTGCGGCCGAGGTGGCGGTGCCGGAGGAGGAGGAGGAGGCGCGACGGCGACCGCCGGCGGTTCCGGCGGCGCGGGCGGCAACGGCGCCTGCACCGGGGCGGGCGGCCGCGGCGTGAACTGCGGGGTCTGAACGAGCGCGGGAGCCAGCCGTGTTTTCGGCGGACTGATGTCGATCGGCGGCAGGAAGCGGAGTGGCGCCGGCGTGGGGGCGGCCGTCAGACCGGTGGGTGCGGCGACCGCCGGAGCCCGTTGCACCGCGACGTTTCTCCAGCCGACGCCGGGAAAGTAGACCGGCTGCACCTGCATCTGCATTTGAATCGGTTGAGCGTAGAGTTGAGAATCCTTGTAGTACTTCGACAGGGCGGCGGAAGACGCCGGCGGAACCGGCTGCTGTGCGGCCGCCGCGCCGCCGAACAGCAGCAGCAACGCCGTTCCCGTCCATCGCCGCCCACGCACCATCAAACGGATCTCCCGCGCTTCACGAAGTCTTCGTGTAGGTTTCTTACACGGTGCGCGGCATTGGAGTGGACTGGCGGATAGCGTGAAATGCGATCGATCGCAAGGGACATCCGCGGAACTTGAGAAATTCCACGGACGTTCGACGGGAAAATTCAAATGCGACGCTGAAAGACCGACGCCGCTCTCAACACTCAGCGCGTGCGCAGCGCGGCGTTGCGACGGACCGGCAGACGAGGCGCTTTGGGCGGCGCGTTTTCCGTCACGATCGCTTTCACTTTCGCGAGCGGCGCCGCCTTCAACACGGCGACGACCTTGCCGTTCTTAGCGCCGGCGCTGCAATAGATGTAGTCGATGTTGACGTGCTCGGCCGCCAAGCGTTCACAAAGATGCGCGAGCGCCCCCGGTTGGTGTTTGAGTTCGATCATGCCAACGTCCGACTCCGTCGCGACGACGCCCAGACGGCGGAAAACCTCCTGCATTTCAGGGACTTTGTCCACGATCACGTGAAGAACGCTTTGGTCCTTGCCGTCCATGACGCTGAGGGCTTGGAGACTGATCTTGTCTTTGGCGAGAGCGGAGCAGATTTGAGAAAGGCGACCCGGCTTGTTGTCCAGCAA
>JBOFFD010001312.1:0-2652 GCA_051648425.1 Planctomycetia bacterium | reverse complement strand
GTTCGACATGCGCGCACTCCGGCCCGACGGCGGGCTTGGACGATGATCGTGCCGACGGGTGGACGAGGAATCGGCCGGCGGACCGTCGCGGAAGGCGGGCCGCCGGCCGTGACGGCGGCGTTACTTGGTGGCGGCGGCGAAGTGTTCCGCGACCTTGGTCCAATTCACCGTGTTCCACCAGGCGGCCAGGTAGTCGGGGCGACGGTTCTGGTAGAGCAGGTAATAGGCGTGTTCCCAAACGTCGACGCCCAAAATCGGCGACTTGCCCTGCATGATCGGGCCGTCTTGGTTGGGCGACGATTCGACGGTGAGAACGCCGTTCTTGTCGGCGACGAGCCAGGCCCAACCGCTGCCGAAACGCGCGACGGCGGCGTCGTTCATTTTGGTTTTGAGGGCGTCGAACGAACCGAAGGCGGCGTTGACGGCGTCGGCGACCGCGCCGGTGGGGGCGCCGCCGGCGCCGGGGGCCATGATTCCCCAGAAGAAGGTGTGGTTCCAATGGCCGCCGCCGTTGTTCTGAACGGCGCCGCGGATGGCGTCGGGCAGGCTGGGCAGGGCTTGCAGCAATTGTTCCAGGCTGTGAGCCTGAAGCTCCGGCTTGCCTTCCAAGGCGGCGTTGAGCTTCGTGACGTAGGTGGCGTGGTGTTTCGAGTAGTGAATTTCCATGGTTCGGGCGTCGATGTGGGGTTCGAGCGCGTCGTAGGCGTAGGGAAGCGGTGCTTGCGAGAAAGGCATTGCGGCGACTCTCCGTTGGCGAATCGAATCCGAGCCGACGACGGACCACCGCCGCGACGACCGCCGGGGGGACGCCAACGCACCCAGGCCGACGGCAAAGTCGGTCGTCTCAACCGACACAGTTGATTTATAGAAGCGCGACGGGCCGACGAAAAACGTCGGCCCGCGCGGAGTCCGGCGAGTGAAGCCGGGGCGTCAGTGGGCGGGCGCCGGCTCGGCGTCGGCCGCGGATTCGATCCGCATGCCGTAGAAGGAGCGGTAGACGAAGAACATCGAAGCGGCGATGAAGACGACCGCCGACGCCCACCGGCCGAACGCGACCGCCGAGCTGGGCGACTTGGCCAGTTCCATCGCCAGTTCGAGAGCCAAGAGGCCGAACAACGTGGTGAACTTGATGACCGGGTTCATGGCGACCGATGAAGTGTCTTTGAACGGGTCGCCGACGGTGTCGCCGACGACGGTGGCGGCGTGGAGGTCGGTCCCCTTCATCTTCAGTTCGGCTTCGACGACTTTCTTGGCGTTGTCCCAGGCGCCGCCGGCGTTGGCCATGAAGATGGCCTGGAACAGACCGAAGAGCGCGATGGAGATCAAATAGCCGATGAAGAAATAGGGGTCGATCAGCGCGAAGCCGAGGGTCGAAAAGAAGATGACCATGAAGATGTTGAACATGCCGCGCTGGGCGTACTGCGTGCAGATCTCAACGACCTTCTTACTGTCGGCGACGGACGCCTTGGTCACGGTTTCGTCGAGCTTGATGTTCGCCTTGATGAACTCGACGGCGCGGTAGGCGCCGGTGCTGACCGCCTGGATGGAGGCGCCGGTGAACCAATAGATGACGGCGCCGCCGACGATCATGCCGAGAAGGTACGGGGCGTTGAGGACGGAGAGGTCGGCGGCGACCGCGTTGACGTCGACGCCGAGATCTTTCGCCAGGGTGACGATGATCGAAAAGATAAGAGTGGTGGCGCCGACGACCGCGGTGCCGATGAGGACCGGTTTGGCGGTCGCCTTGAAGGTGTTGCCGGCGCCGTCGTTCTCTTCGAGGAAGTTTTTGGCCTTCTCGAACTCGACGTCGAAGCCGAAGTCCTTCTTAAGCTCGGCCTCGATGCCGGGAATGCTTTCGATGAGCGACAGTTCGTAGACCGACTGCGCGTTGTCGGTGACGGGGCCGTAGGAGTCGACGGCGATGGTGACCGGACCCATGCTGAGGAAGCCGAAGGCGATGAGGCCGAAGGCGAAGACGGTGGCGGAGTTCTTGTAGAGCATCAGTTCGTCGACGCCGAAGAGGGAGATGCCGTAGCCGGCGCCCATCAAGGCGGCGATCGTCAGACCGAGCCAGTAGGCGCTGAAGTTGCCGGCGGTGAGGCCGGCGAGGATGTTGAGCGACGCCCCGCCCTGCCGCGACGCCATGACCACTTCGCGGACGTGGCCCGATTCCGTCGAAGTGAAAATCTTGACCAGTTCGGGAATGACGGCGCCGGCGAGCGTGCCGCAACTGATGATGAGCGACAGCTTCCACCACAGCGACGGATCGCCGCCGAGGTTGGGAATGAACAGGAATGAAACCAGGAAAGTGACGGCGATGGAGATGAGCGAGGTGACCCAGACGAGGCTGGTGAGCGGAAGCTCGAAATTCATCGTGGCGGCGTTTTCGTATTTCGCCTTCGCGCTGCGTTCGTTCAGCAGGTAGGCGCCGATCGAAGTGACGATCATCATCACCCGCATGAGGAAGATCCAGACGAGCAGTTGCACCTGGACGCCGGGGTCTTCGACGGCGAGGAGGATGAACATGATGAGGGCGACGCCGGTGACGCCGTAGGTCTCGAAACCGTCGGCGGTGGGGCCGACGGAGTCGCCGGCGTTGTCGCCGGTGCAGTCGGCGATGACGCCGGGGTTGCGGGCGTCGTCTTCCTTGAT
>JBOFFD010001311.1:0-3177 GCA_051648425.1 Planctomycetia bacterium | reverse complement strand
CGCGGTTGTCGCCGCATTTGGCCTTCGGCGAGGTCGCGCCGGGACGGGTGCGGGCGGCCGTGCTACGGACGGTCGCCGAAGCGCCGCCCGAGCGCCGGCCGGCGGTGCGGTCGGCGGCCGAGTCGTACCTGCGGCAACTAGCGTGGCGGGATTTCAGTTGGCATCTGCTCTACCATTTTCCGCATATCGCTCGGCTGCCGTTGCAGCGGTCGTTTCCGACGGCGGGGCGCGGCGACCTGCGGGAACTGCGGGCGTGGCGCCGCGGGCGAACCGGGTTTCCGCTGGTCGACGCCGGCATGCGGCAGTTGTGGGCGACCGGCTGGATGCACAACCGCGTGCGGATGGCGGCGGCGTCGTTTTTGACGAAGCACCTGCTCGTGGACTGGACGGTCGGCGCTGCGTGGTTTTGGGAAACGCTGGTCGACGCCGACCTGGCCAACAACACGATGGGTTGGCAATGGTCGGCGGGCTGTGGAACGGACGTGAAGTTCCGCATGTTCGACCCATCGCTGCAAGGCCGGCGGTTCGACGTCGCCGGCGGGTACGTGCGGCGGTGGGTTCCGGAACTGGCGGCCGTGCCGACGGACTACCTGCACGCGCCGTGGGAGGCGCCCGGCCGAGCGCGTAGGGCCGCCGGCGTGACGCTGGGCGTCGACTATCCCGAACCGATCGTCGACCACTCGGCCGCCCGCCGACGGGCGCTGACTTTCTTTCGCGCCGCCCCCCGCGACGACGCCGCCGGCCTCTTTCCCGACGACTGACTCCCGCTCCGTCGCCTTTCCCTAAAACCGACGGGAAGTCGCCTCCGCTCGTCCAACGCCGGTTGAAGGGACCGTCCGCCATGATCGACTACCGCATCGACGGATCGAACATCCACATCAGCGCGAATCGCTACACCGCGACGATCGCCACCGAGGGCTACACCTCCGGCGTGGCGGCCGGCTCGTTCGTCGACCGTAAGACCAAGGCCCGCGACCTGGGCTTCGGCTTGTCGATCGTCGACTTCCTCTTGGAACCGGGCGACCCGACGGCCCCGACGAAACCGGGCGACGCCGGCGCCGACGACCCGTACCATTTCGGACCGGGCGACCCTTACCACGGGAACATCGCGAAGGCCTACGTGGAAGGTCCGCAAATCTGCACGCAGGCGAAGAAACTGCCGTACGAGATCGTGCGCGGCGACGGTTTCTTAGTCGTCCGCCAGTGGTACAAGTACCACCGCGCCTACGGTTCTTACAAGGCGGGCAGTCGGTGGGAGCAGATCTTAGTTTTTCCGGAAGACCGGCGGTGCTTCTTCAGCGCCGACCGCGTCACCTCGGCGAACGACCATCCGTCGCTTATTCTTCGGGTCGACATGCCGGGACACGTCCGCCATAAGAAGGGGGATACGTTCGACGAACTGTATCTGAGCTACCACGGCCGGATTCCCGCCGCCGCGTTCGCCGACGATTTCCCGCCCGACGCCAAGTTCCACTACCGCCGCGACCCGGCCCGCCTGCCGACGCGCGTGGCCCGCGGCTACCGGGTGAAGCAGGCCGACGGCAAGCCGGGGCCGTGGCTTATCGGCATGACGCTGTCGCCCGGAGACGTGTACGAAGGCTGGTGCCACCAGCGCGGGTACATCTGCCTGATTGAAGAGCTGGGCGGCCGACCGGTGAAGGCCGGCGGAACCTTCGGGGCGTGCTTCTGCATCGGCTGGTTCGACCATTTGGAGGAAATGGAAGCGGTGTACGAAATGCACCGCGACTGGAGCGGCTTGGCGTTCGACGGCCCGCCCGACCGCCCGCGCGCCTTCCGCGGTCTGAAACAGAACGACCTGCCGCCGGTGCGCGCGATCTGACGCCGGCGTCGCGGACCGACGACGAATCAAGAAACGAAAAGAGCCGGTCCTCCCGTTTCCAGGAAGGCCGGCTCCGACCGGACGCTAGGCCCGGTTCAAAGGCTTGTTGGGCCTATTAGTTCGAGGCGACCACGACCGGGCGGGCCGAAACCACGCTGAACGAGCCTTCGACCGGCAGGCGGCGGAAGGTCGTCTTGGCCGGGGCCGGCTTGGCTTCCGGAGCGGCCGGCATGGTCTTCATTTCGACCGGAGCCGACTCGATGTGCATCGGAGCCGAATCCATGATGACCGGAGCGGCCGATTCGACCGAAACCGCGCAGCTCGCGCTGCACGACGACATCGAGCAGGCGCTGTCGGAGCAGCTCGAAGCCGAGCAGGAGCTGGCCGAGCAGCACTTGTTCTTGTGGCCGAACAGCTTCTTGAAGAAGCCGCCCTTCTTGCTGCAGCAAGAGCTGGCGGCGCAGCAGGAGCTGGCCGAGCAGGAGCTGGCCGAGCAGCTCGAGACGACGACGGCCGAGCAGCTGCTGCTGCACGAGCCGGCCGAGCAGGAAACAACGACGCCGCTGCACGAAGCCGAGCAGCTCTTGTGACAACCCTTGCCGAAGAGACCAGTGGTGCTCAAGGCGCACATCAACAAAGCGCTATACATAAACGTCACCCTCGCGAATTAACGATCGATCGTCGACGAACCAACGCCGCCGCAGGCCCGTTCCCTCGGCGGGAGTCGCCGGTCGTTCGACCTGGCGTGATGTTCAAGTCGGTCCGACGCCGTCCGCGCCCGACCGCCGCGATCCATTCCGCCCACCAGCGGCGACGCCGCTCGAAAATCCTGCGCACCTACCCGCTTCGATTACTCGACGGCGGCGGTCGACAGGGCGACTCCTCGCGGCGAAGCATGATTTTCCGGCATTCGCCGGAAACTTTCTTCGCTGGACGAGGCAGGCGCTGACGCTGGCGGGAGGAAGTCGATCTCGTCGGTCCGGCGGCGTCCAAGCCCCGATCCCCGACCTGTCGTCACTGTGAGTTTCCTCATTTATCCCAGGCTTCCCAACCTCGACTCTGTGAGAGTCTACGCAGTTTTCGCGGGTTGGTCAAACCCAAAATACGGCGTTTGGGAATCCTGGGGGACGACGCGAAAGAATGAATCATCTTTCCCGTTCTTACGACCTACGCCCAATTTAACCCTTTGAAGTTTAGCGAAAAGAGAGGCTGCAACGTTAGGGAGTTTGGAGCGAATTCAGTGAATGTAGGATTGGGTAATCTGAGATAGCCGGGCGGAATCGATTCCGGAGATTTGAATTACTTCGTTTCTTCGACGGGCGTTCTAGAGACGACCA
>JBOFFD010001310.1:0-5711 GCA_051648425.1 Planctomycetia bacterium | reverse complement strand
CCCGCGTCCTGTTCCCGTCGGCGAACCGTCGTCGAAGGACACGGGGCGGCGGACCTCCCCGGCTAAAAGGAAGTCGGTGTTCGGCGGAACGTTCGTCGCCCGGCCGACCGAAGCAGCATAGGAAGTTTGCAGTTCGTCGAAACGCGGCGTCACGGCCCAACTCACGGTCCCAAAAGGCCGGGAAGTTCAACGTCGCGGAAGGGGAAGACGACCGAGCGGCGGCTTTTCAGCACGGCGACGTGGAACCGCAGACCCGCCGGCTCGCCCAGCCGAGTCACGGCCCGCAGCACGTACTTCACCTGCAGGGCGTCGCCGATCACTTGTTGCTGCGCGAAGGCGAGCGGCTTGCCGGCGGCGTCGACGACTTCCAAGTATTCGTCGACGAGGTCGGTCGAATTCATCTTGTCGAACGGCGTCGGCCGGCCGATGCGCACGACGATCTCGCGGTGGGCGGCGCCCTTCGTCGAACCGACCAACTCCAGCTCGTAACCCTCGTCGGCGGCGAGGGCGCCCTCGGTCCAGCCGTCGATCGACAGCACGCGGAAATCGACGGCGGCCGTCAGGTCGAGTTCCACGTCGAGCCGACTCAGTTTCTTCGCGGGCTTCGTCGGCGGCCGCAGTGCGACCGTCAGCGGCAACTGCCGCTGCTGCCGTGAAACGTGCATCGGCGACGACGCCGAGCGCGGCTCGATGCGCAGCTCTTCGCCAGCGTCGGTGACGGCGGTTCGCACCCGCGGCCGGGCGACGTAGCGGCACAGCGCGAACGGCTGCTCCCAGTTCAGCGTGAAGCCGAGGTCGCATTCGTCCTGCGCGTCGACGCCGCCGTCGGTCAGTTGCACCCGGTGCGAGCGCTGCCGACCGGCGGTCGCCAGCCGCAGCCGCAACGGCCCGTCGACGGCCGTCGGCGCGCGGCCGGCCTGCCCGTGCGCCAACACCACGCCGCCGCGTTCGGGGTCGTCGAACATCCAAGCGGCCACCCGCGAATTCCTTGAAAGCTCGTCCATCGCGGTCCAGTAGTCGACCCCCTGCCAATCGACCGTCACTCGGTGGGAAAAGGTCCGCGGCGTCCGCGACCAGTTGATGGGGTTGCTCGTCTGCTCGGCCACCGCCTTGAAGACGTCCAGCACCGGGGCGTCCCGCATTCGCAACGTCACCCGGCCCGGCCGCCACGCCTCGCCGCGACGGATTTCCCGCAGCAGGTACTGCACCCGCAGCCGTTGCTCGGCGTCGTCGCCGGCGGCGGCCTTCACCAGCGCCTCGCGGGCGGCGTCGCCGATTTCCAGCAGCCGACGCTGAGCTTCCTCGCGGACTTCAAAGCGGGCGTCGGCCAGTTGCGCGACGAGAGCGGACGGGTCGTCCGGTTCGCCGGCGGCGGCGGGGAAACCCGCCAGCAGGAGAAGAAAAGGAAGGACCAAAAGACGCCGGCCACTTTTCGACGGAACGACGCATCGACGGCGAAAAGGATCTTCGTTAGCCGCCGCTTTCCTCAGCGGCGCGTCCGGGTTCTTTGAATTGAGCGCAACCGCCGCAAGGACGCGCCGCTGAGGAAAGCGGCGGCTAACAAGACGCTCCGGCCGGTCGGCCGCGCTGGTCGCGCTTCTCGACCGCGGCACTCGACCGGGTCGCCTTGAGAACGGTGTCTTCACGCGGTTGGTCCGCCGTTTTTCGTACAGCCGTCGATCGGGGTGGAGGCGGCGGCGCGCCGGTGGTATCTTAACCGCGAAGGCGGCGCACGGCCACGATCCACCAGTTCACGGGTTCACGTAGAGGAGCAGGGCATGGCAGGCTCGGGCGACGTCGTTTGCGCGGGGATCATCGTGGTCGACCACGTCGCCGCTCCCGTCGACCATTTCCCGGCCGCCGGCGAACTGGTGCTGACCGACGCCTGCGTGCTGGCGATCGGCGGCTGCGCCAGCAACGTCGCCGTCGACCTCAGCCGGCTCGACGTCGCCAGCGTGTTGGTGGGGTGCGTCGGCACCGACTCGTTCGGCGAATTCGCCCGCGCCGTACTGCGGGAACGCGGCGTCGACACGGGCGGCGTAACGACCTGCCCGAACGTCGCCACCAGCCAGACGCTCATCGTCAACGTGAAGGGGCAGGACCGCCGGTTCATCCACCACCGCGGCGCCAGCGGCGTCTTCGCGGCGGAGCATTTCCCCCGCGACCGCCTCCGCGCCGCCAAGGTACTGTACCTCGGCGGTTACTTCCTGACGCCCGCGCTCGTGCCCGACGACCTGGCCGAGGTCTTCGCCGACGCCCGCGTCCACGGCTGCGCCACGATGCTGGACGTCGTCACCCCCGGCCCCGACCTCGACTACGAAGGCGCCCTGTCGCGCGTGCTGCCGCAGACCGACGTCTTTCTGCCGAACACCGACGAGGCGGCGGTGATGTCGGGACTACACGACCCGGTGGAACAGGCCGAGCATTTCCTGCGGCTGGGGGCGAAGACGGTGGTCGTCACCCGCGGCGGCGACGGCGTGGTGGTGGCGACGGCGAAGGAACGCTGGCGGGCCGACGCCTTCCCGGTCGACTACGTCGACGCGACCGGCGGCGGCGACGCCTTCGACGCCGGCTTCGTCTACGGCCTGTTGCGGGGGGCGCCGCTCGAACGGTGCGTCGAGCTGGGCAGCGCCTTGGGGGCGAGCTGCGTGCGAAAGATCGGGGCAACCGAAGGCGTCTTCCGCCGCGACGAACTCGACGCCTTCCTGGCCGACCGCCGCCTGTCCATCCACCGCTTGTAGCCGAACCCCGAACCCCCGCCCCATATCGCCACGACGCCGCTCCAAACGTAGGGCGGACCTTCCGGTCCGCCCGAATTCCGCGTCGAAACCGATCGCCGTACAAACTGAGGAACAGGTGCGCCGATTTCGCCTAAGCGCGTCGGGTCGAGTCGGCTCTCGTAGGGCGTGGCCGCTGGCCAGCCCAGTTGGAGCGATCGGGGCGATTTCCTTGCTTCAATAGCGGAGGTCCGACCCAACGCCCCCCCCGGCGGGCCAGCGGCCGCGCCCTACATTCGGTCCTTTCGTCCCAACGAAGGGATGGGGCTTTTTCGGCCGGCGGTCGTCAAGGCGAGCCGGGGTGGAGGTCTTTCAGCGGCAGGTCGGTCGGGCGGCGGGTTAGGGCGGCGGCGAGGTGGCCGCCGAAGCCGTAGGAGAGCTTCAGCGCGGCGGTCGTTTCGCACGGCCGGCCGGTGGGACTGAAGTCGAGGTCGCAGGCCGGGTCGCGGTCGAAGAGGTTCACCGTCGGCGGCGCGAATTGGTGCAAGAGGGCCAGCAGGGTGGCGGCGAACTCGACGCCGCCGGCCGCCCCCAAGAGGTGGCCGAGCGAGCCTTTGACGGCCGTCGGTTGCAAGCGGCGGGCGTGGTCGCCGAAGGCGGCGCGCAGCGCGGCGGTTTCCCACGGGTCGTTGTCGGCGGTCGCGGTGCCGTGCAGGTGGACGTGGCCGACCGCCTCCGGCGACACCTCGGCCCGCTTCCACAGCCGTTGCAGGCAGTGGACCAGCGTCGTCGGTTCGGGCGTCATGGCAGTGATGCTGCGGCCGGCGCCGCCGCGGACCCAACCCGCCAGTTCCGCATAGACCGGCGCCCCCCGCTTCGCGGCGTGCTCGGCCGATTCCAAGACGAACACCGCCGCCCCCTCGCCGACGGCGAAGCCGCGGCGGTGGCGGTCGAACGGCCTCACGGCCTCGCCGGGGTCGCCGCCGGCGTCCCACGGCGCCAGCACGCCGAGCCGTTGGTAGCTGCCGACGACCATCGCCGACAGCGAGGCGTCGGCGGCGCCGGCAAGCACCGCGTCGCAGCGGCCGTCGGCGATCCAGTCGGCGGCCGTCAACACGGCCTGCAACCCGGTGGCGCAGGCGGCGACCGGGCCGTCGGACGGACCGTACAGTCCCCAACGGGCGGCGGCCAAGGCGGCGGTCGTTCCCGGCTGGAAGAGCAGCCACAATCGCGGATCGACGGCGTCGTGCCCGGCGAGTTGCCCGCAGGCCGTCAAGGCGGCGTCGAGGCTTCCCT
This sequence comes from Planctomycetia bacterium, assembly GCA_051648425.1. GTDB lineage: Bacteria > Planctomycetota > Planctomycetia > Kolteriales > Kolteriaceae > JBOFFD01. The sequence continues at coordinate 1,698 of JBOFFD010001310.1, read as the reverse complement.
TGCTGCTGCCCAGCACGCAGCCGAAGCGTTCGGCCAAGGCCGGCGTCAACGTCGCGGTGGGCAGCGCCTGATCGGGGTCGGCGAAACCGGCGTCGATCATCGCCTCGCGGGCGGCCAAGCCGGCGGCCAAGAGCAGCCGGTCGGGTTCCTCGGCGTCGTCGCCCGCCCAGCCGGCGGGGGCGTAGTCCGCCAGACCCGCCAGGGGTGCGACGAGGGAGTCGTAGAAGGCGGCCGTCGCCGCGGGCAGCCGACCGACGGACAGCCCGAAGCCGCGGTCGCGGGCGCGTTCCAAGCACCGGCCGGCGTCGCCCGCGCGACCACGTCCACGGGCGCAGGCCGTTTCCAGTTCACACGTTTCGTCATGAACGGGGAACAGTGCGGGGGCGCCCAACCCGGGCAGCGTGCGCCGGCCGCCGCCCGCGACGGCGGGCAGGGGTAGGTCGACGCGCCGCACCGCGCGCCGGCCGTCGCACAGCCCGCGCCAGGTCGACGGGGCGTCGGCGCCGAGCGGCGTCACCATCCCCAATCCGGTCACGACGACCCTGGGACGACTCAAGCAGATCTTCCTTGACGATGACTTCGACACCAGCCCGCCGCATCTCGGAGGCCGGCCCCCCGCATCCCTCGGGGCAATTGTCTTACTCACCCGACCCCCCGGCGTCCCGTTTCGATCGTCGACCCGAGTGGCGGGTCGTCCGAGGATGGTTTCTGATCCGACGTTCGCTCGGGGAGTGGCTTTCGAGCGCGTCGGACGGTACGGTTGAGCGATGTCGGCCCGGGTAGGAGATGCCATGACGGTTCGCACGGTCCTCCCAGCCGACTACATCGCCTACCTGGAGTCCGAGTTCCCAGCCCAGTCCGACGGCGCGGTCGCGGCGCGGGCTGCGGACGCGGAAGAGCGGCGAGTGCGGCTGGCGGCGTTCCCGTTCAGCGTCATGCTGCAGGTGGCCTACCCCGAACTCGACTACGCGAACCGGTGGTGCTGGCGGCAGTTCGGCCCGGCGCACGGCGAGTGCTGGCAATCGTCCTCGGTGTACCCTGCCTGCGATCTTCCGGAGCCGCACGCGCACGTGGGGCGTTGGCTGACGCACTGGCTGGCGAAGACCGACTACGACTTCGGGTTCAACGAGTGGTACTTTGCAAGTGAACCAGACCGGGATCGGTTCGTCGAGTTCATCCCGCATCTGCACTGGGGCGAGCGCTACGCGAAGTGAGGGCGCCGGAAGAGCGTTCCGTCCGAGCAAGTTCGACGTCCGCCGTTTCGTCACCTAAAACAAGCCGCCAGTATGTGGCGGGCTGAAACGTCGGGCGGCAAGAGGATTTCACGTGGCCAAGCGTTCGCCGGAGCCGGACGATTTCGACGACGCCGTTGACTACGTGCTGCTTGGGCCGTCGGCCGCGGCGCTGACGGCGTACCTGAAAGCCGACCCGGAGCGCGGGTTCGCCTACGCCGAAGGCGAGACCGTCAGTCCGCTGCACGTGGCGGCGATGTTCGGCCGGCTGGACCTCGTCCGCGTCCTCGTGGCGTTCGGCCAAGATCCGAACTACGTGGCCGCCGACTATATTACGTCGGCAAATAACTTCATCAGAAAGATGCCATCAGCCTGTCAGCGGTGTCATGTGTACTGCACCTCCGGATGGTCGAAGTACGCGGCGACCTTCGCCGGAAGCCCGCGGAGGGCTTCCATGAATTCCTCC
>JBOFFD010001309.1:0-2402 GCA_051648425.1 Planctomycetia bacterium | reverse complement strand
ACCTGCGGCTCGACGACGTGGTCGATCGGATGGACGCCGCCCGCATCGTCGACGCCAACGCCAACCGCGCCCGCGAAGCGCTGCGCGTCATGGAAGACTACGCCCGGTTCGTGTTGGAAGACCGCGAACTGGGGCGGACGATCAAAGAGCTGCGGCACGAACTGCGCGACGCCCTCGGCTTCCTGCCGGCGCACTGGCTGACGGCCGCCCGCGACGCCGTCGGCGACGTGGGCGCCACCGTCGACGCCGCCGACGAACACCACCGCCGCGACCTGCCGGCGGTCGCCGTGGCGAACTGCAAGCGGGCGCAGGAAGCGCTCCGCAGCATGGAAGAGTGCGCGAAGCTCGAGAGCGTCGCCGCCGCCATGAAACTGGAACGGCTGCGCTATCGGCTTTACACCGTCGAAAAGCGACTGACGGTGTTAGGCCGATCGGCCGACCTGTCGACCGGGCCGCTGGCGGGGCGGGTGCTGTACTGGCTGATCGATCCGAATGAGTGCGCCGGCACACTCGATTGGATGATCGCGCAAGGGGCGGCCGGCGGGGTGGGGGTCGTGCAACTGCGCGACAAACGATCGTCGGACCGCGAGCTGCTCGACGTCGCCCGCGCCGTTCGGCGGTACACGCGCGAGGCGGGGGTGCTGTTCATCGTCAACGATCGGCCCGATCTCGCGCGGCTGGTACGGGCCGACGGCGTCCACGTCGGGCAGGACGATTTGCCGGTGCGGGAAGTCCGCCGACTGGTCGGTCCCGACCTGCTGGTGGGCGTTAGCACGCACACCATCGAACAGGCGCGGGAAGCGACGGCCGAGGGCGCCGACTACATCGGCGTCGGGCCGGTGTTTCCGTCGAAGACGAAGAGTTTCACCGAGTTTCCCGGGCTGGCGTTCGTCCGTCAAGTGGCCGAGGAAATCATGACGCCGGCCTACTGCATCGGCGGGGTGACGCCGGAGAATACGCCGACGGTGGTCGCCGCCGGCGGGGCGCGGGTGGCGGTGGCCGGCGCGTTGTCGTCGACGCCGGAACCAAGCGGCGTCGCCCGCGCCTTCCGGGCCGCGCTCGGCGGCTGATGGGCGGGTGACGGTCCGGCGTCAGTTCAAGTCGAGCCGCGGCTTGCACGCTTCGACGATCGGGCCGTTGTCGACGATTTGTTGGCCGTGGCAAATCCTGCCGTCGCGCAGCGTTAAGATATTGACGAAGTAGTTCTCGAAGACAATGTTCGTCTTTTTTAACCGGACCTTCTGCCAAGCGGCCAACACAACCTTTCGGCCCTGGACGACGACCTCGAAAAACTTGCAGTCGAGAAGATCGATCAATAAGAAGTTTTGGCGGATCGCTTCGACGACGAGATGGGCGCCGACTTGACGGCCGACGATCGGCGCGCCCGGCGGGCCTTGAGTCTCAAAGACCAGGTCTTCGGTCACGCAGTCGAGGAAACCGTGCAGGTCGCGGCGGCTGAGCATTTCATACGATCTTCGGACTATACGGTACGATTCGTCCTCTAGGGTCTGGTCGCGGCCTTCGACGGCGTTGGCGGCGTAGGACCTGTCCATACTTTCGAAAAAATTCTCGACGTGGAACATTCAGAATTATGCCTGCATGGGTCGCGGTGAACGGGACAACGAAGGAGAAGTTGTACGTACGGAAAGGGAGGTCGACCGCCGACGGACGGGATCAACGCCTCACGTCGGCACGTCGGCCCGCAGGTCGCGCAGCGTTCGTTGCACCAAGCGTTTCGTGCGGGCGAGCAGGGCGACGGCCTCGGCGACGTCGTGCGGCGGTTCGCCCGCTCTTGGGCCGCGCTCGACCCGGCAATAGACGGTGTGCTGGTTCACCATCGCCATGACGTCGGTCAGTTGGTCGAGCACCAGCGCCAAGGCGCCGGCGTGCGGCCCCATCATGAAGCGGTAGTCGTCGAGGCGGGATTCTTCTTCGTCGGAGAGTGGATCCGGTTCGGGTGGCGGATTATGCGGCACGTGGGGTTTCCTTGTCGGCTTGATCGACGTACTAACAGACGATTTCGATTGTAGCCGGCGCGGTTTCACCGGCGACGTCGGGGCGGGCGTCGTGGAAGCGGCGCAGCGCGTCTTCCAGCCAAACGGCGTGCCAAGCGAGGGCGGCGACGAACAACAACAGTGCCGCCGCGCCCAGCCAACGGCCGACGCCGCTCGGCCGAACGGCTTCCGGTCCCGGGCCGACCGGGTGCTGTCGCAGCCGCCGCTCCATGAGGCCCAGCAGTAGGCCGAAGGCCGCCCCGCCCAGATGGGCGGAGTGGTCGACCGCGTTCCAATCGAAAACGAAGACGAGTCCAAGGACGAGGACGACCGCCATGCGGCGATACGGCCGGGGGCCGAGGCGGTCGCGCAGCATCCAAGCCGACGCGGTCAAAAAACCGGCCAGCG
>JBOFFD010001308.1:0-8921 GCA_051648425.1 Planctomycetia bacterium | reverse complement strand
TCCTTCGTTCTTACTCCGCCGGCGGGGAACTCGGCGCGGTGCGGTTTTCGGAATCCCTTGCTCGCGCGGCGGGCTATGTTTCGGACGGCGTCAGCCGGGGACGATCATCGTGCGGTCGACGGCGGCGGCGACGCGGGCGCATTCCTTCACCAGTTTGGCGAAGGCCGCCGGGCCGAGGGTCTGCGAGCCGTCGCTCCAGGCCTTGGCCGGGTCGGGGTGGACTTCGACGATGAGGCCGTCGGCGCCGGCGGCGATCGACGCCTTCGACATCGCCGTCACCAACGACGTCTTGCCGGTGCCGTGGCTGGGGTCGACCATGATCGGCAGGTGGGTCTTTTCCCGCAGGTACGGCACGATCGCCAGCGGCAGGGTGTAGCGGGTGTGGTTCTCGAAGGTGCGGATGCCGCGTTCGCACAAGATGACGTTCTTGTTGCCGCGGTCCAGAATGTACTCGGCGGCGAGCAGGAATTCCTCGACGGTGGCCGACGGTCCGCGCTTCAGCAGCACCGGCTTCGGCTGCGCGCCGACTTCCAAGAGCAGGTCGTAATTCTGCATATTGCGGGCGCCGATTTGCAAGACGTCGGCGTACTGGGCGACGAGGCCGACGTTGTGCGGCGTCATGACTTCGGTGACGACCGCCAGGCCCGTTTCCTTGCGGGCCAGGGCCAGCAGCTTCAGCCCCTCTTCCTTCAACCCCTGGAAGCTGTACGGACTGGTGCGCGGCTTGAAGGCGCCGCCGCGAAGGGCGGTCGCGCCGGCGGCCCGCGCCTGCCGAGCCGAGGTCAGAATCTGCTCTTCGCTTTCGACCGAACAAGGGCCGGCGACGATGGAAATCGGCGTGTCGCCGCCGACGCGGAACATGCCCGCCTCGACGACCGTCCGATCCTTCATCGTTTCAATGCTGGCCATCTTGTACGGCGCGACGACCGGCATCACTTGGTCGACGCCCGGTTCGGTCTCCAACACTTCCTTGATGTTGCCCCCTCGCTCCTCGCCGACGGCCGCCAACACCGTTCGTTCGACGCCGACGATCCGATGCGCCCGCAGGCCCAGTTCCTCGATGCGCCGGGCGACCGCGTCGATCTGCTCCGCGTTCGCGTTCGTCTTCATCACCACGATCATCGGCGTCGTCGCTCCGGGAAACCATGCGGGTTCGGTAAGTGGCGAAAGGCGGCTTTATAGAGAGGCGGCGGCCGGACGGCCGGCCGACGTTTCTCAAGGACGGGGCGACACCGGCGCGGGGCCAGGTGCCTTCTCTTCGATCGCCGCGGCGCGCTTCCGAAGCGGCTCGGCCTTCGCGTCCTCTCCTTGCTCACAGTAGAGTTCGGCCAACTTGCTCAGCGTCACGGCGAAGTCGGGGTGGTCGGGACCGAGAACCTTCTCGCGGACGGCCAAGGTTCGATTGTAGAGCGGCTCGGCGGCCGCGTAGTTCTCTTGGGCTACGAAAGTCAAGGCGAGGTTGTGGAGCGAGGTGGCGAAGTCGGGGTGGTCGGGGCCGAGCGTCTTTTCGCGAATCGCCAACGCCCGCTGGAAGAGCGGTTCGGCCGCCGCGTAGTCCTCTTTGTCGAAACACAAACTGCCGAGGTTGGTGAGCGACTGGGCGGTCGAAGGGTGGTCGGGGCCGAGCGTCTTCTCGTGGATCGCCAAGGCCTGCTTGATGAGCGGTTCCGCCTCGGCGAACTTCATTTGCTTGTAATAAAACAAGCCGAGGTTGTTGAGCGACGTGGCGGTCAACGGGTGGTCGGGACCGACCGTCTTCTCATGGATTTCCAAGGCCCGTTTGTGAAGCGGTTCGGCCGCCGCGTAGTTGCGTTGCTCGCGATACAACTCGGCGAGGTTGTTGAGCGCCAACGCGACGTCGGGGTGGTCGGGGCCGAGCGCCTTTTCGCGGATCGCCAACGCCCGTTTATAGTGGGTCTCGGCCGCCGCGATCTCTCGTTGGGCGTCCAGCGCTCGGGCGACGTCGCCCAGCGACTTGGCGAAGTCCGGGTGGTCTTCGCCTAAGATCCGGCTCTGCGTCTTCGTCGCCGACTCCGCCGCTTCGCGCGCTTCGCCGTACTTACCCTCGTTGTGAAGCCGAACGGCGTCATTGCTTTGGCGGCTCGCTTCCACCAGCGCCGCGCGGTCGTCGGCCGACAACTTCTTTCGTCGAAGCAGATCGTCCAACGCCCGCCGGGTGTCAGTCGCCCGCCAGTCCTTTTCGCCGTGAACAAAGGAAGCGATCTCCACGGCTTCGCGCCGCGCTTCCTCGGCGACGGCCCAGTCGCCGGCGCCTTCGGCGATGGACCCCAACTCACTCCATAGAGGAATCAGGCGTTTGTTGTCGCGCCCTGTGAGTTCGATGACGATGGCGAGGCCGGCTTTGAAGTCACGGACGGCGTCCGCGAATTTCCCCGCGGCGCTCGCTTCGCGAGCCGACGTCACGAGCCGTGTGAACTCGTCGATGCGCGCCTGCACATCGACGCCGACCACTTTCTCCTTCTTACCCGCCCACAAGCCTTTCAACAGATCACCCTGACCGAAGCACTCCGAAGTCGCCGCCAGCCAAAGCAAGCCGACGACGAGTCCTCGGTTTCGCAACGAAGATTCAAGCAGGCGATGCATGAATCGGCCCCCTCAAAGACATTAGAAAGTTGAATGCACGATCTTCTTTGGACTGGAAAACAAGGCCCCCGGCAGGCCTACCTGGACCCGGCGACGAACGACTCAGCCCACCCTCTCAAGCGAACGTTCTTTTCTGGTCTCAATCCCGGGGTCCACTTCACCAATTCACTCTTCAATGAGCCGCTACCAAAGAAATTCCCCAATCACACAAAAGAGCACATGAAGTGTAACGCAAAAACGCACTACTGAGATTCCACGGCCCTACAGCAGATAGTCAAATAGCCCGCTTTGCGCCAACGCAGCGCTATGATAGTACATTGTGCTGAGAATCATCTCCCGCCTCGGCAAGAATTTCGTCGATCCGGGATAGATACGACCGACCAAGCTGTCGTCGTCAGCGAGGAGTCATGAGGCGAGAATCATCGCCGATTGCTTTCCGTATCAGTTTTGGTTCGTTTCAGCGCTCGCCCACTTTCTTCGTACTCTGATATCGCTTTGCAAAGAGTCACGCCTGTGCGAAACGACTCGCAAAACTCTTTGACGACCAACAGGTCCATTGCTCGTCTCAGGTCCGAAATACTGCTTTCGTCCAACAAATGCGCCTTATTTGTTGAGGGATGCAGAAGCATTCCTGTGTTACGGTCCTTCCAATCCGTATTGCCTTCGATCCCGAGAATGTCCTTCAATACAGCAAGGGTTCTGGCTCGGGAGTCCCTTTTTTTCTCTGAATCACCGCGATGCTCGTCCCACGAAACACGACCCTTGTGCAAAAGTCCATCAGCCGAATATGAGCGATGGACTACTGGAGGAACCAGGACGTAAAGCCGATCGCGGTAATGATTCAGTGCGAACGCCAATTCGTGCCGAACCGACGGTGTGTCGCCAAACACAAAAACGAGAACTCGCGCACGCGACGCGAAATGCTCGAATGCACCTTGCCATGCCTGATCTGAAGTCAGAATCTGCAAGCATTCACACCGTAGCGTTTGGGGCCAAGGCACTACGTGGCTCCCGATTATGACCACACGGCCAATCGGCAACGCCGCTTTAGCAAACAAGGAAATGATCGAGTCGACGTGCTCCACGAGAGTGAATGTAGGGTGTCTATGACAAGCTCCTTCCACCGTTACCGTGTTGCCGATGTCGATGTCTGAAAGAGCACGGTCGGAAAACGAGCGGAGAAGGAGGAAGTAGGGCCGCGTATCTTTTCTCGCAGCCGCGAGAACTTTGCGTCGCGAGAGGTACGCATCGGAGCACCTAACTAAGAGATAGGTCATCACGACCACGATGAACGAGGCGGCAAATATCAGCTCTGTATAGTTACTTCCGTGGCCAGTGAAGGCCCAAATCGCAGCTTCTGTCATAAAAAACAGTAGTGCAGAAAACGCCCAAAGGAGATTCCATCTGTAACCGATCCGCTTAAATTGAACTTCATTGAAACCGCTCATGATTTCTCACTATTCTTAACGCCGATCGGGACGAGGGCGAATCTCGATGCCGCCAAGCATTCGAGGATTACGTCTAGGAGGGCATCCCGGGTTGGTGGCTTGGATTTCCTTCGCGTTGGGGCCCAATTGCTTCACCGCTTAGGCGGTCCGCTTCCGTTAGCGCCGCCCGGTCTTCAACCGACAGGCTCTTTCGGTGAAGCAAGTCTTCCAGTTGCAGTCGGTTGTCGGTCGTCCGCCAGTTGTTTTCGCCGTTGACGAAGGACGCGATGGCCACGGCTTCACGCCAGGCGTCCTCGTTGACGGTCCAGTCGCCGGCCGATTCGGCGGCGCCGCCCAACTCACCCCAATAGTAGCAGAGATAGGGGGACTTGCGCCCGGAGGCGGCGGCGAGGGCGAGCGACTCCTTGAAGTCGCGGAGGGCGTCGGCGTGTTTCCCCACCGCCTGAGCCTCGCGGGCCGCGGCTACCAACTGCTTGTGTTTTTCGACTTTCGCTTCCAGCTCGGCGATGGTCGGCTTCCGCGCCGCGCTTTTCGATGCGCCGCCGCGCAGGAAAAAGCCCACAAACGCCGCCAGCAAAAGAACGCCCACGACCAGTCCGACGACGGCGTAGCGCTTTCTCGCTAAAGATCCAAGCAGGCGACGCATGGTCGGCACCTCGACGGCCGGGATGAAAAAATGATTCTCTTTGGACTACGAGATTCGGCCGCCGATGGTAAGGTTCGGCCTACTCCGGCACCGCGCCGGTCTTTTGGAAGGCGGCCACGTCGTGGATGACGGCGGCTAGGTCGCGGGTGGGTTTCCAGCCGATCAGCGACTCGGCCCGTTTCAGGCTGGGTACTCGGCGCCGCATGTCCTCGAAGCCGTCGCCGTAGGCGTCGTCGTATGACACGAACCGCAGGTCGCTGGCGCTGCCGGTCGCCTCGATCACGCGCCGCGCCAGGTCGACGATGCGGATTTCCTCGTTCGACCCCAGATTGACGACTTGGCCGTCGGCCGCCTTCGTCGCCATCAGCCGCACCAACCCCTCGACCACGTCCAGCACGTGGCAGAAGCAGCGCGACTGCCCGCCGTCGCCATGGACCGTCAACGGCGTCCCCGCCAGCGCCGCCTCGACGAACCGCGGCACCACCATGCCGTACTGCCCCGTCTGCCGCGGCCCCACCGTGTTGAACAACCGGGCGATCGTCACCGGCAGTCGGCTTTCCTTCCAGTGGGCCAGCGCCAGGAATTCGTCCAGCGCCTTCGCGCAGGCGTAGGCCCAACGGTGCTTGGTGGTCGGCCCTTCCAACCGGTCGCCGTCTTCCTCGAACGGCACGTCCTCGCTCTTGCCGTACACCTCGCTGGTGCTGGTGAGCAGCACCTTCCGGCGGTGCCGGCGGGCGGTGCGCAGCACGACGTCGGTCGCCTGGAAGATGGATTCGATCACCTGCACCGGCCGTTCCATGATCAGCTTCACCCCCACCGCGCTGGCGAGGTGAAAGACGGCGTCGCCGCGGCGCACCAGGTCCTCGAACAACGGGCCGTCGGAAATGCGGTCGACGACGAGGTGGAAACGCGGCTGGCCTTCCAGTTCGGCGATGTTGTCGAACCGGCCGGTGGACAGGTCGTCGAGGACCGTCACTTCGTGACCGTCGCGCCAGAGGCGTCGGCAGAGGAACCCGCCGATGAAGCCGGCGCCGCCCGTGACCAAGTAGTGCATGCTTGCCGATCCACCCGAATGCGTACCATAACTAGTGGGACGTTCGACCGCGCCGTCCCGCGTTGGTTTCCGCCCATGTTTCCTAAGGAGTCGACGGCCGCTTGCCAGCCCGGCGCGTCGTGGATTCGTCGCGCCGCGGTCGTGGAGCGTTGCCTAGGCGACGCGGGAGGTCCGTCTTGGATACGTTTGAAGAAGCGTCGCCGGCCCAGAAATCGGCCGGCCTGCATGACGCCGTCTGCTGGGAATGCGGCGAAAACAAGCTCTGCTACGAGTACGTCGTCTGCTGCACGGGGACGATGTTCCACGTCTGCCCCGACTGCGAAGAAAGCAAGATGGAGGAAGAGGAAGCCGAGGCCGTCGTGGCCGCGGGCGACGCCGCCGGCCTGCCCGCCTGCGCCGTGCGTCTGCCCGAAGCCCTCGACGACGCCGTCGGCGACCCGAATTCGATCGACCCGGCGCCGGCTTCGGAAGCCGCTTCGTAGACACCTCTCCCCTCGCTTTTCAAAGGGCCGTGGTCGTGACGCTGCTCTACTACGACGAACTGTTTCTCGACCACAACCCCCACGTCCCGCACCCCGAAAAGCCGGCGCGGGTGCGGACCGCGTTCAACCATCTGCAACAGCTCGGCTGGACCGAGCGCTGCCCCCGCGGCAAGACGGCCGCCGTCGAGCGCAAAAAGGTAGCCCGCGTCCACGACGAAGCGATGATCGAGCTGGTGGAACGGACGGTGGCGGCCGGCGGCGGCTTCCTCGACGGCGACACCCCGGTGACGCACGGTTCGTTGCAGGCGGCGCTTGTCGCCGCCGGCAGCCTGTGCGACGCCGTCGACCGCGTTTTGGCCGGCGACGCCCCCAACGCCTTCTGCCTGGTTCGGCCGCCCGGCCACCACGCCACCCGCGACCAAAGCATGGGCTTCTGCCCGTTCAACAGCGTCGCCGTCGCCGCCCGCCACGCGCTCGACCATTGGGATCTCGACAGCGTGCTTATCGTCGATTGGGACGTCCACCACGGCAACGGCACGCAAGACGTCTTCTACGACACTTCGCGGGTCACGTTCTTCAGTTCGCACCGCCACCCGTTCTACCCCGGCACCGGCACGTCCGAGGAGACCGGCACCCGCGACGGCCTGGGCTACACCTATAACCTGCCGCTGCCGTTCGGAATCAAACCGCGCGAATTCAAAGACAAGTTCCGTCTGATGCTGGAGGATGCGGCGAAAAAGGCGAAGCCGCAGCTCGTCCTCTTAAGCGCCGGCTTCGACGCCTACCACGCCGACCCGGTGGGCGGCTTGGGTCTTGAGACGGGCGACTTCAACGACTTCGCCGCCGCCGTGCTGGACGTGGCGGCGTCGACCTGCGGCGGAAAGCTGGCGTCGACTCTGGAAGGCGGCTACGACGTGCCGGCCCTGGCCGAGTGCGTCGAAAAGCACGTCGCGGCGCTGTGGGCCGCCGACGAAAAAAATAAGAATGTTCGTTGGATGGGGGTAGTTTGACAGCCGCGGCACCAAATGCAAAATGTCGTACGAGGAGAAGTCGTGGACGTTCGCTACTACCGCGATCCAGAGACCGGTCTTCCGCATATCTACGGCCACGGAGTTTCCGAAGATGAGGTCGATTACGTCCTTCGAGGTTCCGGAGACTACTTTCCGGCCTCGAAAAACGCTAGTGTAGCGAAGCGTTAATCCGGGAACTTATCCGCCGCCGGCCGCCGCAACGACGAAATCGCCGCCGGACTCGGCTGCACCCGCCGCACCGTCGGCGTCTGGCGCGACCGGTTCCGCGACGAACGCCTGGCCGGCATCGAAAAGGACGCGACCCGGCCGGGACGCCCGCGCACCGTCACGCCCGACGTCGCCGCCGCCATCCTCGACAAGACGACCCGCGAAAAGCCCGCCGCCACCCACTGGAGCACCCGCACCCTCGCCGCCGAACTCGGCGTGTCGCAGTCCGCCGTGTCGCGGGTCTGGCGGACCCACCAGCTCAAGCCGCATCTGGTCGAGACGTTCAAGGTCTCGAACGACAATCGGTTCGTCGAGAAGGTCGTCGACGTCGTCGGCCTCTATCTTAGTCCGCCGGAATACGCACTCGTCTTAAGCTGCGACGAGAAGACTCAGATGCAGGCGCTCGACCGGACGCAGCCGAGCCTTCCGATGTATCCCGGCCGCAAAGGGACGTTGACGCACGATTACAAGCGGAACGGAACGACGACGCTGTTCGCCGCGATGGACGTGAAGACCGGCGTGGTGATCGGCCAGTGCATGAAACGCCATCGCCACCAGGAATGGATCAAATTCCTCAAACTGATCGACGAATCGACCGACCCGGCGCTCGACCTCCATCTCATCTGCGACAACGACGCGACGCACAAACACCCGGCGGTGAAACGCTGGCTGAAACGGCGTCCGCGGTTCCACGTTCACTTCACGCCGACGAGTTCGAGTTGGCTGAACCTCGTGGAACGCTGGTTCCGCGAACTGACGCAGAAGCGGCTGCGGCGGGGCGTGTTCAAGAGCGTGGCGGAACTGGAGGAGGCGGTGGAGGAGTTCGTCGAACGGCACAACGACCGGACGGAGAAAGACTGCCGCTGGACCGCCGGAGCGGAAGAGATCATGGCCAAATACCACCGCGCCCGGGCGGCGCTGGTTAAGGCCGCATCTATTTGACTCATTACACTAGAAGAGAGCGATTATTTCTTCGGGATGATTGGTTCATGACAGAGAGCCGGTGTTGAAGCAATTCGACGTTTCCTATTCGTGTGAGTGAGCCGTTTTGCTCGTTCGTAAGAAGTATAATGACGCCTACTCACGCTTCTTTGTCAACCGTTGCCGTTCTCTGTGGCGAGTCCGTACTTTGTCTGCCGGCCGTGTCTATAGAGTAAAGAATCGCCGTTGAAGAAAGCGGCATCGGGAATGGCAGATCCGCGTATCTTAAATGAATGTCATGTGCAGCACTTTCGAGTGCTGGGCTTTGCGAGTGTGGCTTCGTGGACGACCTCTTGAACGCCAGGGACATGTGCATCTGGTTGCAATGCTCATATTACGTCGGCAAATAACTTCATCAGAAAGATGCCATCAGCCTGTCAGCGGTGTCATGTGTACTGCACCTCCGGATGGTCGAAGTACGCGGCGACCTTCGCCGGAAGCCCGCGGAGGGCTTCCATGAATTCCTCC
>JBOFFD010001307.1:0-2182 GCA_051648425.1 Planctomycetia bacterium | reverse complement strand
AGTTTCGCCACGTCTTTCTTTTCCATGACGGGGCCGCCGACGAGACGCGACAGCAGCGAGGTCGCCGCGTGGGCTTCGTCGTTTCCGGTGTGTTCGGTGAAGCGAAGGATGTCGGCCGGCCCGAAGACGTCGCACACGGCTTGCACGTCGCTGGCGGCCTTCGCCGAACCGACGTCGCCTTCCAACTCCTTCACGCCGGCGGTCGTTCCCAACAAGGCCACCAGGTGGCCGCCGGCCGAGGCGCCATAGACGCCGAACCGTTTCGGGTCGACGTTGTACTTTTCAGCATTGGCGCGCAGATGGCGGATCGCGGCTTTGCAGTCGTGAATCTGTGCGGGATAGGCGGCGTGGTTGCTGAAACGGTAGTTGATGCTGGCGACCGCGTAGCCGTGCTTCAGAAAGATCATGGCGGGGTTCTTCGATTTGTCGCCGCCGACCCAACCGCCGCCGTGAACCCAGACGACGAGCGGCAAGGGGTCGACCGCCTTTTCCGGGGTGAACACGTCAAGCCGGTTCCGCTCATGCGGACCGTAGGCGACATCGCGTTCGCTGCGCACACCGGGAATGGGAGCGGGGGCTTCCGCTAGGCCGATTGTCGCCGTCGCCGCCGCGAAAGGAACCGCCGCCAGCACCACCCATTGCCGAAACTTGGTCATCGTCATGAAGCGCTCCCGTCGACTTGCTCGTTCGTCGCGACGGAAAAATCCGCCGCATCGAGTGTTTCGTCCTTCTTACCAGAGGGTGTAGCCGCCGTCGATGACCAAGGCCGCCCCGGTCATATACCGCGAGGCGTCGCTGGCGAGGTAGACCGCCAGCGGACCCAGATCCTCGGGCCGACCGAAGTCGCCCATGGGAATCTGCGATTTGAACGACGCGATGACTTCGGGCTTTTCGGCGGCCCAACGTTGATTAGGTTCGGTCATGAAACCGCCGGGGCAGATCGCGTTGGCGGTAATTCCGAACGGCGCCCAATCCGCCGCCACCGTCCGTGTAAACTGAAGCACGGCGGCTTTGGACGTTTCATATGCTCGGCCGCCGATGCCGCGGTTGACGATAAGACCGGAGACCGACGCGACGTTGACGATCCGGCCGCCGCGCGGCGTTCGACCCTCGGCGGCGTCGCGTTTCGCGCGTTCGACCATCGCGCCGCCGAGTCGTTTCGTGCAAAGGAAGGTGCTGGTGAGGTTCAGATCGAGGACGAAGCGCCAATCGTCGAGTGAAAGTTCGGCGGTGGGAGTGGGAACGCGCCGGCCGCCGACGTTGTTGACGACGACGTCGATCGGTCCATGTTCGGCGAGCGCATGCAGGCAGACGGCTTCGCACTCGTCGGGAACGCCAACGTCGGCGGTCAAAACGACGGCGTTGCGGCCGGTGAGACGGACGGCGGCCGCGGCGTTGGTCAGGTCGTCGGCCGAGCGTCCGACAAGAATCAGATCAGCGCCGGCTTCAGCGCAGGCGATGGCGATTTCCCGCCCCAAACCGCGACTGCCGCCGGTGATGAACACGCGTTTGCCGTCCAATCGAAACCGATTCATCACGTTCATGGAATTCCTCGTCGGCGCCGCGTCGCGCCTCATTTTTCCAAGCAGTCGACGGGTGGGCGGTTTCTGTTTACACCAATGGTCCATGGTCAGGTAGGGAGTGGTCGGAATGATCTTCGTCACGGGCGCATCGGGATTTTTGGGCGCCGCCGTCATCGAATTGTTGTTGGAACGCGGCGAGAAGGTGCGCGGACTGCGGCGCCGAGGAGGGCGCGAACCGATTTCGCGCCGTCTTACCGAAGTGGAGTGGGTGTACGGCGACGTGCGCGACCCGGCGTCGCTGCGGACGGCGATGGCGGGCGTCGACGCGGTGTACCACGTCGCCGGGAAAAATGATTTCAATCCAAAAACGATCGACGAAATGCGCGGCGTCAACGAAGACGGCGCGCGGAACGTGTTGGAGGAAGCGAAACGGGCCGGCGTGCGCCGCGTGGTGCATACGTCGACGGTGGGGGCGATCGGCGGTTCATCGGGACCCGGCCATTTGCTCAACGAAGACGATTTCGGCAAGGGAACGGGGGTCGACGTGCCGTACCCCCAAACGAAATACCGCGCGGAAAAGATCGCGTTGGAATTCGCGGCGGGCGGATTGGACGTGGTGATCGCCAGTCCGACGTTCTTCGTCGGTCCCGACGACGTGA
>JBOFFD010001306.1:0-4392 GCA_051648425.1 Planctomycetia bacterium | reverse complement strand
TGCACTGAACGAATCCTCTTCCTGAACCGACGGAGCAAAAACGTCGCGGATAAGACCTAAGATTCGTCGCCGTAAACCGCGCCGTCCGGACCTTCGCTCACGCTTCGGGCTCTGAAGGTCGTCGGACTCGCACGTCGGTCGGTGTTCGCGGCGAAGGTCGGGGTTCCACCCGGCCGGCAAGTCGGTCGTAGCCGACGACTGCTTCGTACAGCACCGCCGCCGCCGTCAGCGCTAGGGCGGCTACCATGCCGACGGCCGCCGCCGGCGAATCCGGCCGCCATTCCGACACCGCCGGCCATACTCGAGAAAACGGGCCGGAGGTCGCGTCGAACACCATCACCAACGGATTGACGACGGTGACCCAGTCCCGCTCAAGCGGCAGGCCGGCCGAACTATAGGTCGGTTGATAGACGAAAGCGGCGGCCAACGCGAAGTACAGCGTCCAGGCGTGTAAAACGATGGAAAAAACGCCGGGGCGAACGCGACGCCGCCATGCGACGACCGCCGCTAGCGGCGCCGTAGCGCCGATCACCAACTCCGGCAACGGGGCGGCGAATTGCGAACCGCCCGCCGTCAACAACGGATGCAGAACGAAAAAAAGGATTGGTAGGACGGCGGAGACGGTGAGCCGGCCCGGCCCGGCGCCCGCGACGCACGCCGCGACCGAAGGAGCCACCAGTAAGACGCCGACCAACACGCCGACCGCCGCCGTGAAAAGCACGCCCGGCAGGTCACTAAAGCCGGCCGACAGGGTCACGGCGGTCATTGTTCCGTACAGCGCGGTCAGACCCGGATTCCATCCCCCTTTCTTACTTCTCGATTCATTCACCGAACAAGCGACCACGGCCAACTGTTCGAGGGTCGACAAGGCGGTCCCGTTGACGGCGTCGACCCAGGCCGGCGGCGCGGTCGTGCGGCGGTGCGTCGCCGCCCGCACCGCCGTGATCAACCAAAGAAGGATCCAACCGACAGGCAGGATCGGTCGGAATTCACCAAGGAAGAAGAATGCCGCGCCGTACTCCATCGCCTCCGAGAAATTCCGCCACGCTTCGGCGGGGTGGAAGACCGACCCTGCGACCGAATGGGCTAAGACCGTTCCCATGACGGCGAGTATCGACAAGACCAGCGAGAAGATCGGGATGATGAAAGCGATCGCCACGAGAGTTGAGAGCACGGACCCACAGCCGCGCAGGCGGTCGCCGATCTTATCCGGCGCGACGACCCCCTTGGCTTCGGCGGCGACGCGGATTTCCTTCAACGGCACGTGCAGCTTCTCGCCGATCTCGCGCCGCCAGGCGATGTGAAAGCCGGCGACGACCAAGGCGTACATCGTCATTTCCGCCGCCGTACCAAGAAGGCCCAGCGAGTCGGTCGTTCCACCAAGCCCGAAACCGGCGCCGCCGGTTACGGCGACCACCAGCCCAAAAGCGAACATACCGCCACAGTAGATTAAGATCCCCTGCAGCAGAATTCTGAAAAAAAGATAGACGGCCGATCCGGGGTGGACGGCGACGCGAACGGCGGCGTTGACGTAAAGAGCCAAGGCGAAGAGAGTAAGTAGTTCGGTGTAGACGAGTTGAAACGGCGACACGCCGCCCAAGAGGACGGTCAGGAAAAGGATCGGCAGTCCGGCGGCGACGAGAAAAAGGGCGCCCGCCGCCCGGCCGAGGATTTTGCCCAGCACAATTTCATCGATCGTCAGCGACGTGGTGAACAGCAGGTCGAGCGAGCCTCGACGCCGTTCGCCGTTGAACACGTCGGCGGTGAAGGCGGCCACCGCCACCCACAGCGCCAGTGTTTGCACGAACACCACGCCGGCGAACAAGCCCTGGCCGACGAACTGCATCTTGCGCGGCTCGATCGACTGGCCGAACAGTCGGTACTGCGAGAACAACAGCCCCAGCAGAACCAAGGCGACGGCCACGCGCAGCACGAAAGTAAGACGGCTGCGCGCGACCGCCTTCAATTCCCGCACCGCCGGCGGCCCGAACCAGTTTTCCAGTCGTTCGGTCATGACGGCGGACTCGGTGTCGGGAGGAAGGAATCAAGGTGGACCGCACTCAACCGCGCGGGGGGCCGCAGGGAGTTCGCCCCCCCCTTCCGCCGCTCACCCCTTGCCGGGCGGCGAACGGTGGAAGTGGACGTGCTTCCAGACGCCGGCGTGGCGGTGCCAGACGCGCGTTTCTTCGACGGCCGTCACCGTCGGCGGGGCGCCGTCGGAGGCTCGCTGCACGAGGCGCACGTAGGTGACGACGGCGGCGTCGGGGCCGAGGCTTCGCACCTTCGGTCTCGCCATCGTGTTGACGGCGACCGAACCCGGTTTCCCCGGCAGTTGGAAGTAGAACTGGTGGAACGGCATCCCTTCGACCAACTGCCCCAGCGCTTCCGGCTCGAAGCACGAAATCGTCGGGTCGCACAGGTCGGCGTAGGTCGACCAATCGCCGGCGCCGATGGCGTCGAGCAGGCGGCGGCTGAGAGTCAAGAGTTCGTCGTCGAAGGCGGTTGATTCGGACATCGAGCGGTCTACTCCCGGCGGTGGTCGACGCCCCGGCCCGAAGCGGCGGGGGACCTGTCGACGGCGGTGTTTTAGGCGGCGGAGGGGACGGCGTCTTGAGAAGGAAAGGCCCACCCCGCGCGACGGCCAATCGACTGTTTTGGGGGCGCTCGTTTCTTCCCGCCAGTCGCACGTACTATAACCGACGGAATGGCGACGGCCGGCCCGCAAGCCCACCAGGGACGGCCGCACGGAGAGCAGCGTAAACGATGACCGATCCCCTCACCCGCGACTTCGAGTCGCGCTCGAACGCCTTCCGCGAACCGCCGCGGGACAATCCTTTGCGGGCGATCCTGCTTGCGGTGATGGTCGGGATTCTGGTGTACCTGAACCGCGAAGTGATCCACCGCTTGGTCGGGGAGCGGTCGCCGGCCGAAGCCGTCCCGCGCGCCGTCACGCCGCGCGGCGACCTCGCCGCCTTCGAGAAGACCGCCGTCGAGGTGTTCGAGAATACGTCGCCGTCGGTCGTCTACGTCACCACGTTGACGCGGTATCAAACCATCTACTCGCACAAGGCGATGGAGCAGATCGACGGCACCGGCAGCGGCTTCCTGTGGGATTCCGACGGGCACGTCGTCACCAACTACCACGTCGTGCGCAACATCAAGGAACGCAAGACCGGCGTCTGCCGGGTGACGCTGCACGACCGCACCACCTGGGACGCGAAGATCATCGGCATCGCCCCCGACGTCGATCTGGCGGTGCTGCGCATACCGGCGCCGGCCGCCAGTTTGCGGCCGATCGCCGTCGGTACGTCCGGCGACCTCAAAATCGGTCAGACGGTGTTCGCCATCGGCAACCCGTTCGGCCTCGATTCGACGCTGACCTCCGGCCTCATCAGCGCGATCGACCGCCACATCCCCGCCATGACCGGCCGAACCATTGAGCATGTCATTCAAACCGACGCCGCCATCAATCCCGGCAACTCCGGCGGGCCGCTCTTAGACAGCGCCGGCCGGCTCATCGGCGTCAACACCGCCATCCGCGGCGACGCGCAGAACATCGGTTTCGCCGTGCCCGTCGACACGGTCAACGCCATCATTCCGGAACTGGTGTTGCACGGCCGGGTTCTGCAGCCCGGCCTGGGGGCGAAGTTCGTGCCCGATTGGAAGGCCCGGCAGGTGGGGATCGACGGCGGCCTGGTCGTCTTTGAAGTGGCGCGGGGCGGCGCGGCCGAGAAGGCCGGTTTGCGCGGCATGCGCCTCTTGGGCGACAACTCGGTCGAGTTCGATCTCGTCGTCAAGTTAGGCGATACGCCGGTCGCCAGCGAGGACGATCTGCGGTCGGTCTTGGCGAAACACCGCGTCGGCGACAAAACCACGCTGAGCTACCGGCGCGGCGACACGTCGTTCACCGAAACCGTTGAATTGCAGCAAGACGCAGAATGACGGACGAGCGGTTGCGGGTCGAATCCAATGAACCGATCCCGGCGGCGTGGCGCGGCGGCGTCGCGGCGATCGGCAACTTCGACGGCGTCCACACCGGCCACCGCCGACTGCTGGCGCTCTTGCGCGAGCGGGCCGGCGCCATCGGTGCGCCGGCCGTGGTGTTGACGTTCGATCCGCATCCGCTGGAACTGCTGCGCCCCGGCGACGCCCCCGCCCCGCTCACCCGTTCCGATCGCAAACGCGAACTGTTGCTGGCCGCCGGCGCCGACGCCGTCGTCCTGATGCACACCACCCCCGCCCTGCTCGATTTGACCGCCGAGGAGTTCTGCCGCCGGATTCTGGTCGAACGGTTGGCGGTGCGCGGGTTGGTCGAGGGACCGAATTTCGGCTTCGGCCGCGACCGCGCCGGCGACGTCGCGTTCCTGGCCGAGTGGTGTCGCACCGTCGGCG
>JBOFFD010001305.1:0-5733 GCA_051648425.1 Planctomycetia bacterium | reverse complement strand
TTCGGCCGTTGTTGGCCGCCAAGTGTTTCCGCTGCCACGGGCCGGACGAAGCGGAACGGCAGGGGAATCTGCGGCTCGACCTGGAAATCGCGGCGTTCGCCAAGTCGGCGGACGGCAAGGCGGGGATCGTCGCGGGCGATCCGACGGCCAGCGGGGTGTACGCGCGGGTCGTGACGAAAGACCCGGCGCTGCGAATGCCGCCGCCGGAAGCGGGCGCCGCGCTTACCGAGGCCGAAGTCGAGCGGTTGCGGCGGTGGATCGCCGAGGGCGCGGCCTGGCGCGACCACTGGTCGTTCGCCGCGGTGGAGCGGCCGGCGGTCCCCGTTGAACCAGACGGACCGGCGGCGTCATGGATTCGCAATCCGGTCGACGCCTTCGTTCACCGGCGGCTGCGCGACGAAGGTTGGACGCCGGCGCCGGAAGCCGACAAGGCGACCCTGCTGCGGCGGGCGACCTTCGACTGGACCGGGCTTCCCCCCACCACCGCCGAACTCGACGCCTTCCTGGCGGACGAATCGCCCAACGCCTTTGAACGAGTGGTCGATCGGTTGGCGGCGTCGCCGGCCTACGGGGAACGGGCGGCCGCCGACTGGCTTGACGCCGCCCGCTACGCCGACACCAACGGCTACCACGTCGACAACCCGCGCAGCAATTGGAAGTACCGCGACTGGGTGGTCGACGCCTTCAACGCGGCGATGCCGTTCGACCAGTTCACGGTCGAGCAGCTTGCCGGCGACCTGCTGCCGACGCCGACGGTGGCGCAGCGGGTGGCCACGGGGTTCTTGCGCAACGGCATGGTCAACAACGAAGGGGGCGCCGACGCGGAGGAGTTCCGCCATCGGTACGTCGCCGACCGCGTGCAGACCGTCGGCACGGTCTGGCTTGGCTTGACGATCGGCTGCGCCGAATGCCACGACCACAAGTACGACCCCGTCTCGCAGCGCGACTACTACCGCTTCTACGCCTACTTCAACAACACGCCGGAACGAGGGCTGGACGGCCGGACCAGCAACCCGTTTCCCAGCCTGAAGGTGCCGTCGGCGCTGCAGACGGCCGAGATCGCGCGGCGGACGCGGTGGGTCGCGGAGCTGGACCGCCGGTTCCTGGCCGACGACGCGACGCTTGACGCCGCCGAGGCGGCGTGGCGGGCGCCGTACCGGCGGTGGGACGCCGACGTGGAGTGGCGGCCGCTGTTGCCGATGGAGGGCGAAACCGAAAGCGGCGCGAAGCTGCGGGCGGTGCGAGGTTCGGACCTGGGCGTCGACGAGGCGCCTGGGGTTGTTGCGGTGACGGGGCCGACGGCGCCGAGCGACGTCTACACGGTGGTCGGCAGGACGCGGGCCGGCCGGGCGACGGCGCTGCGATTGGAAGCGTTGATGGAGCCGACGGCCGTCGTCGCGCCGTTGGCGCCGGGCGTCATGATGCCGATGGTGATGCCCGCCGGAATGACGACGCCGGGGAGCGCCACCGGCGGACCGGGACGGAACACCACAGGGGGTTTCGTGGTCACCGAAGTCGAAGTCGCCGCGGCGACGACCGACGGCCGTGCGACCGCCCTTCGCTTCGCCGACGCCATCGCCGACGACAACCAACCGGCGTGGAACGTCGGCGGCGCGATCGACGGCGACCCGGCGACCGGTTGGGCGGTCGTGTTCGACCAGCCCGACCAGCGCGGCCCGCGCACCGCCGTGTTCGTCTTCGCCGAACCGACGGCGTTCGGCGACGCCGGCCTGACCGTTCGGTTGAAGCAGGTGTCGCGGGTGGCGTACCAGACGCTCGGCCGATTTCGGCTGTCGGTCGGCGACGCCGACGACTGGCCCGAACGGCTGGCCGCCGCCCGCCGGCAACGGGGCGACGCCGCCCTGTTGCCCGCCGAAATCCGCGCAGCGCTGACGGTCGACGACGCCGACCGCACCCTCGCCCAACGAATGTTAGTCCGCCGTTACTTCCGCGAACGCCACGCCCCCGACCGCCAAGAGCTGCGCGACGCCCTCCGCGCCGCCCGCGAAGACCTAGCCCGGTGGGAAGCCTCGGTACCGGAAACCCTGGTGTTGCAGGAACGGCGCGACCGCCGGCCGACCTACGTCCTGGCTCGCGGCGACCACCGCGTTCTTGGCGAGCAGGTCGCCCCCGGCGCCCCGTCCTGTCTGCCGCCCGTTCCGGCAGCCTCGGCCGACGTCCCCGACCGACTCGCCCTCGCCCGCTGGCTGACGTCGCCCCGTCACCCGCTTACCGCGCGGGTCGTCGTCAACCGGCAATGGCACCAGCTTTTCGGCCTCGGCCTGGTGCGGACGCTTGACGACTTCGGCGTCCAGGGCGAACCGCCAACCCATGTCGAATTGCTCGACTGGTTGGCCGCCGAGTTCATGGACTCGGGATGGGACGGTAAGCGCCTGCTGCGACTGCTGACCACTTCGGCCACCTATCGGCAGGCGACGGTTCGTTCCGCCGACCAACGGGAACGCGACCCGGAAAACCGGCTACTGGCGTCGGGGCCGCATCAACGGCTGACGGCCGAGATGATCCGCGACCAAGCGCTGACGGCGTCGGGCTTGCTGCTGCCGCGGCTGGGCGGCCCGGGCGTTCGGCCGTATCAGCCGCCCGGCTTGTGGGAGGCGCTGGCGCTGGGGGGCTACGGGGCGACGGCGTACGTTCCCAGCACCGACGGCGATCAATACCGCCGGGCGGTCTACACCTACTGGAAGCGGTCGCTGCCGTATCCGTCCCTGGCCGCGTTCGACGCCCCCAACCGCGAAACCTGCACCGTCGCGCGAGCGGCGACCAACACGCCGCAACAGGCGCTCGTCTTGATGAACGACCCGGCCTTCGTCGAGGCGGCGCGCGGTTTGGCCCGCCGCGTCTTGGCGCTGCCGGCCGCGACCGACGACGACCGCTTGGCGTACGCTTTCCGCGTCTGCACCAGCCGCCTTCCCACCGACCGCGAGACGGTCCTGCTGCGAGACCTTTTGGCCCGCGAACGGGCACGCTACCACGCCGACTTCTCGGCCGCCCGGCGCTTGCTGCGGGTCGGCGACCTGCCCCCGGCCGTCGGCGCCGCGGTCGACGAAGAGGCGGCCTGGACGATCGTCGCCAACGCCCTCTTGTGTCTCGACGAAACGCTGCGGCGATGAACGGGGACCGCATGACCGACGACGAAGACGCCCTTTCCCGCCGGCTGCTGTTCCAACGTTCGACGCTGGGGGCGGGGTCGTGGGCGCTGGCGTCGCTGCTGGGATCGCCGGCGGCGGCCGGGCCGGCGATACCAACGGCGGCGAAGCGGGCCGGCGCGCTGACGGCGCTCGACTTCGCGCCCCGCGCCAAGCGGGTCATCATGCTGTTCATGTCCGGCGCGCCGTCGCAGATCGAGCTGTTCGATCCGAAGCCGGTGCTGTCGGCCCGCGCCGGCGAGGAACTGCCCGAGTCGGTGCGCGGCGGCACGACGCCCACCGCGATGGGGGCGCCGGGCCTGCCCTTGCTGCTCGTCGGGTCGGCCCACGGCACGATCCGCGACCCGAAGACCGGTCTGGAGTTCAGCGAACACCTGCCGCATCTGAACGCGGCCGCCCACAAGATGGCGGTGGTGCGATCCGTTTCCACCGACCCGATCAATCACGACCCCGCGGTGACGTTCTTCAACAGCGGCCGACCGCAGCCGGGCCGACCGTCGCTGGGGTCGTGGGCGGCCTACGGCCTCGGCAGCGACAACGAAAACCTGCCCACCTTCGTCGTGCTGCTGTCCGGGGCGGGCGGGCAGCCGTTGCTGTCGCGCTATTGGCACCAAGGCTTTCTGCCGGGGGGCTGTCAGGGGGCGCCGTTTCAGTCGACGAGCGAGCCGGTGCTGTTCACCAGCGATCCGCCGGGCGTGGATCGAGCGGGCCGCCGGTCGATGCTCGACGCCGTCGGGGCGCTGAACCGAGAACGGCTCGCCGCCGCCGTCGACCCCGAAACGACGGCCCGCATCGAGGCGTTCGAGCTGGCGTTCCGCATGCAGGCGAGCGTGCCGGAGCTGGTCGATTTCAGCGGCGAGACGCGCGAAACGATGGCGCGGTACGGCGTCGAGGCGGGCCGGCCGTCGTTCGCCGCCAACTGCCTCTTGGCCCGGCGGCTGGCCGAGCGCGGCGTACGGTTCATCCAACTGTACCACCGCGACTGGGACCACCACCGCGACCTGCCGAGCGAAATCGTGAAGCAGTGCCGGGCGATCGATCGGCCGAGCGCCGCCCTGCTGCACGACCTGGACGAGCGCGGCCTGCTCGACGATACGCTGGTCGTTTGGGCGGGGGAGTTCGGCCGAACGCCCTACAGTCAAGGTCGGATCACCCGCGAAAGCTTCGGCCGCGACCACCACGCCCGCTGCTTCTCGGCGTGGCTGGCGGGCGGCGGCGTCCGCGGCGGGCTGTCGTATGGAACCACCGACGATTTCTGCTACAACGTCGTCGAAAACGGAGTGCACGTCCGCGATTTACACGCGACGATTCTGCATCTGTTAGGCGTGGATCACGCGAAATTCACCTACCGTTTCCAGGGCCGCGACGTCCGTCTCACCGACCTTGGCGGCCGGGTGGTCCATGAGGTGATACGTTGATGCTCGACGGATCAGCTTCGGCCATCGGAACTGCGGAGAACGACGTTGCGGGTGGAGCTTTTCGACTATGACCTCCCGCGGGAATTGATCGCGCAGGAACCGCTGGCCGACCGCGAGGCCGCCCGGCTGCTGGTGGTCCACCGCGCCGACGGCCGCTTCGAGCACAAGCGTTTCCGCGACCTGCCCGAGTACTTGGTGGCCGGCGACGTGCTGGTGGTCAACGATTCCCGCGTCGTTCCCGCCCGCCTGCGCGGCTGGCGCAAGTCGACCGGCGGTCAGTGGGAAGGCTTGTTTCTGGCGGAAGAATCCGACGACGGCCGCCGACTGTGGCGCATGCTGGCCAAGACCCGCGGCAACCCGCGCCCCGGCGAGCGCGTGGCGCTTGACGCCGGCGGCGTGGAGCTGGAAGTCGTTGGTCGGACGGCCGTCGGCCACTGGCTCATGCGCCCCCTCTCCGACAGCCCCACGTTCCCGCTCTTGGAAACCTGCGGCCACGTGCCGGTGCCCATGTACATCCGTGGCGGCGACGACGTTCCGTCCGACCGCCACTTCTACCAGACGGTCTACGCCCGCGATCCCGGTTCGGTGGCGGCCCCCACCGCCGGCCTGCATTTCACCGAACGCCTGCTGGCGGACCTTGCCGACCGGGGCGTCGCCCGCGAACAGGTCACGCTGCACGTCGGCCTGGGGACGTTCGTGCCGGTGAAAACCGACGACACCGCCGACCACGTGATGCACTCCGAATGGTGCGCGCTCTCGGCGGAAGCGGCGGAACGGGTGGCGGCGGCGCGGGCGGCCGGCGGCCGGTGCGTGGCGGTCGGCACGACGGCGGTGCGGACGCTGGAATCGGCCTGCAATCGGCACGGCCGGCTGGCCGGCTTCGCGGGCGACACCAACCTGTTCATCACCCCGCCGTACCCGTTCGGCGCCGTCGACGCGCTGGTAACGAACTTCCACCTGCCGCGCAGCACCCTGCTGATGCTGGTGGCGGCCTTCGCGGGCCTAGACCTTACCCTGGCCGCCTATCGCGCCGCCGTCGCGGAAGACTACCGCTTCTACAGCTACGGCGACGCCATGCTGATCCTCTGAGCCGACCGATGGATTGTGAAGCCACCGTCTCTCAGGCTCCGAAAGTTGTGGTGGCGGCG
>JBOFFD010001304.1:0-1507 GCA_051648425.1 Planctomycetia bacterium | reverse complement strand
GCGACCATCTTCGCCGTCGAATTCGGCCAGGGGCCGGCCGGCGCCGTCGACAAGCCGCTGCGACGGTTCGCGCGCGACAACGACGGCGTCTACACCTACGTGAACGTGGAAACGCTGGGGGGCGGCCGATGACGCGCGGCTTCCGGTCCGCCGTCTTACTACTGACGGCGGGCGTCGGTCTTACGACTTCGACCGCGTCGGCGGCGGAGACTCTGAAACTCACCAACGGCATCACCATCACCGGCGACGTCGTCGGGTACGACGCCCGCGGCGTCGCCATTCGGCTGCCGTCGAAGGAAGTGAAATCCTACGAGCACTCGCGGATCGCGTCGCTCGAAGCCCGGTACACGGTCGAACAGGAAGCCGGCCTGCAGGCGATGCGGACGCGCGACTACGCGACCGCCGCCGCCCAGTTCAAGGCCGCCCTGGCGGTGGAACGGCGCGAGTGGGTGAAGGGCCGACTCGACGCGCTGCTGCTCGACGCACTGAAGGCGGCCGACCGGTGGACCGAGGCCGCCGAAGCGTTTTTCGTAGTGACGGACGCCCGCACCGACGCCGACGTCATGGCGGCCGCGCCCCTTTCCTGGATTCCCGGCCGACCGCCCACCGCCGAGGCGCTGGCCGCCGCCCGCCGTTGGCTCGACCAGAACGACCGCCCGATGGCGCAACTGATCGCCGCCAGTTGGCTGTTGGAATCGCCCGCCGACGTCGACCGCGCCGTGCTGGTTTTAGACAGCTTGCAAACGCTTCCCGAACAGCGCGTCGGTTGGATCGCCCGCGCCCAGTTGTGGCGCGTCCGCGACCCGATGGACGACGCCGGCCTCGACCGCATGGCCGCCTTCATCGAGAAGGTGCCGGAAGCGATCCGCGGCGGTCCGCACTACGCCCTCGGCCTCGTCTACGAACGTCGCGGCAAGCCGCTGGACGCCGCGTTGTCGTTCCTGTGGGTGCCGTTGGTCGACGAAGCCGCCCGGCCGTCGCCGCTGGCGGCCGACGCCCTGGTGCGCGCCGGCAAGGCGAGCCTGCGAGCGGGCTTGGCCGACGACGGCCGTCGCATCCTGCGCGAAGCGGTCGCCAAGTACCCTGATACGCCGTGGGCCGCGCAGGCGGCCGAAGCCCTGGCGGCCGCCGACGCCGGCAAACCGGCCAGACCCTGAACGCCCCGAAAAGTCCACGGAAGGAACCAACACCATGAAGACCACCGACCGCCGTCGTCCGACAACGATCGGCCTAATCCTCGCGGCGACGGTGTTTCTGTGGGCCGGCGCGGTCCAAGCGCAGACGACCGACGGGGCCGAACCGCCGCCCGCCGCCGCCGTCCCCGCGAAAAACGCCGCCGCGGCGACGACCGGCTTCTTCCAGTTGCTAGAAGCCAGTGGTTGGATCGGCGGCCTCATTCTTCTGGTCAGCGTCGCCGCCGGCGCGCTGGTGGTCGAGCATTTGCTGACGCTGCGGCGGGCGGTGGTCGCGCCGCGCGGCCTCGCTCGCGAGCTGCACGGGGCCGTCT
>JBOFFD010001303.1:0-2254 GCA_051648425.1 Planctomycetia bacterium | reverse complement strand
CCGACGAATTGGACCGGTCGCCCGGCGAAATCATCTCCGCACCGAGCGGAAAAACTTGACCTTGGCCATCGTTTCCGTCATGTTATGGATAGAAGAAGATTGGTCGGCGTCGGAAATCCGCCCGATCTCTTCGACGACCTAGCCAGCAATCAAGCAGCGACCAACCGTTTCGACCCCGACCGACGTACTCCGGATAAATCGCCGTCGACGCGCGAACCCTGCCTTTTTCGTGACCCTCGACGCCGTTTCGTAGTCGCCGCGCCGCTGGTCGATCCCGCCGAGATGACGCTCCCCGGGGAGCACGCCGAACGGAAACGAGGGCATCATGCAGACCGCCATCCTGTTTTGCGTCGTCCAGGGCCTTCTGGCCGCCGAGCCGGCGAAAACCGTTCCCGCCGTCGCGAAGCCGATCGATTTGGCGCAGGTGACGGCCGTCGAACTCGATCCGCCCGCCGTTCTGCTCGACGACCCCCGCACGAAGCAGCGGGTGTTGGTCACCGGCAAGATCGGCGACCGGCTGGTCGATTTGACCGACCAGGCGACGTTCACCTCCAGCAACCCGGCCGTCTTCACGGTCAACGATCGGCATGAAGCCGTCCCGACGGTGAACGGGGCCGACGGCGCCGGCGAACTGTCGGTGGCGGTTGGGTCGCACGCCGTCAAGGCGGCGGTGACGGTGAAGAACCAGGCCGCCGGCCGGGCGGTCAACTTCACCAACGAAATCGTGCCGATCTTCACCAAGCTGACCTGCAACTCCGGCGGCTGCCACGGCAAGTCGGGCGGCCAGAACGGTTTTCGGCTGTCGCTGTTGGGATTCGAGCCGACGCAGGACTACGAGTACCTCGTCAAGGAAAGCCGCGGCCGGCGGATGTTCCCGGCCGCCCCGGAACAAAGCGCGTTGCTACGGAAGGCGACCGGCCGAACCCCGCACGGCGGCGGCCGGCTGATGAAGGAAAACGACGACAACCACCAGCTTGTCGTCGCGTGGGTGAAGCAGGGGATGCCGTTCGGCAAGCCGACCGACCCCACCGTCGCCCGCATTGAAGTGTTTCCGAAGATGCGGGTGATGGACCGTTTCGCGTCGCAGCGGCTGCGGGTGTCGGCCCATATGTCCGACGGCCGGGTGGAGGACGTCACCCGCTTCGCGCAGTTCCAAAGCAATGATGAATCGGTCGCCACCGTCGACGGCACCGGGAAGGTGTTGACCAGCGATCTTTCCGGCGAAGCCGCCGTCATGGCCCGGTACATGGGGCAGGTCATCGTCTTCCGGGCCGCCGTGCCGGCCGCCAACCAGTTGGCCTCGGCGCCGGCCTTCACGCCGAAAAACTACGTCGACCAGTGGGCGATGAAGAAGTGGCAGGCTCTCGGCTTGCAGCCGTCGGGCGCGTCGACCGATCCACAGTTCCTCCGACGGTTGTACCTCGACCTGTGCGGTCGTCTACCGACGCCCGAAGAAGCCGGCCGTTTCCTGGCGTCGACCGACGCCGCCAAGCGCGACCAACTCGTCGACGAACTGCTGGCGGGCAACGACTACCCCGCCTTCATGGCGCTGAAGTGGGGCGCTATTCTTCAGAACAAGCGGGCCGGCAACCAAGCCTTCGCCGGCGGCACCCACGCGATGTCGCTGTGGCTGAAGGAAGCGTTCGCCAACGACATGCCGTACGACCAGTTCGCCCGGGCCGTACTCACCGCCAGCGGTACGCCCGACATGAACCCGCCGGTCGTTTGGTACCGCTCGGTGCGTACGGCCGAAGAGAACGTCGACAACGTTTCGCAGCTCTTCCTTGGCACCCGCGTGCAGTGCGCCCGCTGCCACCACCACCCGTTCGAGAAGTGGAGTCAGGACGACTACTACAGCATGGCGAGCTTCTTCACGCGAGTGTCGCGGAAGAACTTCGACGCCGACGCCAACTCCGGCGGCCCGCAGATCGAAGCGGTGTTCACGCTCCGCAGCGGCATGGCGCGGCACCCGAAAACCGGCGCCGAGATGAAGCCGCGCGGCCTCGACGCGCCTGCCTTGGACGTCGCAGCCGGCGTCGACCCCCGAGCGAAACTCGCCGACTGGATGGCCGACCCGAAGAATCCGTTCTTCGCTCGGGCTCTCGCCAACCGCGTGTGGGGGCACTTCTTCACCCGCGGCATCGTCGAGCCGATCGACGACATGCGCGTGACCAATCCGCCCTCGAACCCCGAACTGTTGGACGCGCTGGCCGACGACTTCGTGAAGAACGGCTTCCGCATTAAGCATCTGGTG
>JBOFFD010001302.1:0-1881 GCA_051648425.1 Planctomycetia bacterium | reverse complement strand
CGACGAGGCAGAAGACGATGCCCGCGCCGGCGATCCAGCCCATTTCGCGGAGGCCCAGGAACGGGTTGGCCGCCGAGGCGTAGAACGCCAGCGCGGTGGTCAGGGCGCCGACGACGATTCCCGGGCCGACCGTCGCGGCGACGGCTTGGTTGGCGTCGCGGCGGTCGAGGCCGCCGGTGCGTTCCGACTCGTACCGGGCCAGCCAGTAGATGCCGTAGTCGACGCCCAGGCCGATGAGCGTGATGAGGAACGACATCGAAAGGATATTGAGGTGGCCGACGGTGAGGGCGATCCAGCCCATCGTCCAGGCGGTGCCGACCAAGAGGCCGGCCAGCGCCAGCAGCGGATGGCGGATCGATTTGTAGCCGACCATGCAAAGCATGCCGACGCCGACGGCCGCCAGCAGGAAGGAGTACAGGCTTTCCTTTTGGGCGGCCTGCATCTCGTCGTCTTCCAAGACGGGGATTCCCGTGAGTCCGAAGGCGACGGTCGGATGCTTCGGCTTCATCGCCGCGAGGAGGACGCGGATTTCGCGGACCGCCGCTTCGTAGCCGACGAACACCTCGCCGTTCCACGCGGGAAGCGTGCGCAACACGGCGGTTCGGCCGTCCGGACTGAAGAAGTAGGTCGGGCCGGCCGACGCCCCGAGATTCGCCTCGCTCTCTTTCGGCGCCGCTGGTGGACTCGCGGCGTTGAGCGACTGCACCAGCGCCATGAGGTCGGCGAGTTGCGTTCGCGGTTCGGCGTCGGCCGGGTCGGCCAATGCCGCCGAGCGCTGCGCGACCGCCTGTCGCAGCATCGCCTCCGTATTCAGCACGCCCCAACCGAGGGCGCCCGTCGTGAGTTGCAACAGCTCAAGCCGTTTCGCCACGTCGCGCAGTTCGGCGAGCGGCAGTTGGTAAAGACCCTTCGCCTTGAGGCGGTCGGCGTCGACGCGATGGAACACCCGCTGGAAGATTTTGGGCCGGGCCTTCAGCTCGACGGCCAGGTCGTCCAGCGCGGCGACGACGGCGGCGCGGTCGTCGCCGACCGCCGCCACCACGACGTCGGCGTCGTCGACGAACCCCGACTGATAGCGGCGCCAGTCGACGACGGCGGGGTCGGTTGGGTCGAGCAGATCGAAACGGTCGGTTTTGAAGCGCAGACCGACGGCGCCGACTGCCGCCAGGGCGGCGCTGGCAAGGAGAATGGCAAGCGCGGTGCGGGGCCGGGCGGTGAGAAAAGCGACCCACGTCCGAAGCCAGCGTCCCGCCCGGTCGCTGCCTTCGTCCCGCCGATTTCGTTCGACCCCCACGAACTCGCCTCCCTGCACTTCCGCTCGAACGATGCAACACTCAACGCTCGACGATCTTTCCGAACGCCGACCGATGGTACGGGACGGCGCGTTCGTCCTTGACTCGGCGCCTCCACGGCCCTAATCTATCCGATCTTGAAGGTGAATCGAGGGGAAGCACGCGCGAACGTCGTTCGACCCCGCCGGCCGTCGCGGTTCCGGCTTCGCCTGTGCTGAACTGGTCCGACGTGTAAAGGTGATGAAGATGAAACCGACGTTGCTCGGCACGAAAGTCGGGATGACGCAAGTTTTCGACGATTCGGGCGTGGCGTATCCCGTGACCGTGCTGAGCATGGGCCCGTGCCAGATTCTACAGATCCGAACCCAGGAACGCGACGGCTACGACGCGGTTCAAATCGGCTACGTCGACAAGCCGCGCAAGCGGGCGACCAAGCCGGAGCGCGGCCACGTCGCCAAGATCGACGCCGAGCCGAAGCGGTACATCCGCGAAGTCCGCTTGGAAGCGCCCGTCGCCGACAAGAAGGAAGGCGAAGTTCTGAAGATCGGCGTCTTCGACGGCTGCCTGGCCGTCGACGTCATCGGCACGA
>JBOFFD010001301.1:0-4347 GCA_051648425.1 Planctomycetia bacterium | reverse complement strand
GGAGGAATTCATGGAAGCCCTCCGCGGGCTTCCGGCGAAGGTCGCCGCGTACTTCGACCATCCGGAGGTGCAGTACACATGACACCGCTGACAGGCTGATGGCATCTTTCTGATGAAGTTATTTGCCGACGTAATATGGGGTCGCGGGCGGTGGTGGTCGTCTGCCGGACGAAAGAAGCCGCTCGCGAACGGTTCGGCGTCGTGGAAGACGAAATCGGGGTGGTGGTCACGCGCACCGGTCGGCGCTTCTTCACCGACGTTGACTTGGAACGTCGCTTTCTCGACCGTCTAAGAACCGCCGTGGACGCGGCGGGCGTGTGGGAGGAGTTTAAGACGTCGTGGGTCTGTTTGGACGCCGAGCTGTTGCCGTGGTCGGCGAAGGCGCAGGAGCTGCTGCGCGGGCAGTACGCCGCCGTGGGGGCTGCGGGGAAGGGGCGCTGCCGGCGGCGGTGGCGGCGCTCGGTGCGGCGGCGGCGCGTCTTACGGGGGAAGAGGCCGACGGCGCGACGGCGGCGCTGACGGAATTCACGGCGCGGCGGAACAACGTCGAGCGGTTCGTCGACGCCTATCGGCGTTACTGCTGGACGGTGGAGTCGCTGGACGATCTTAAACTGGCGCCGTTTCACTTCTTGGCGACGGAAGGGGCGGCGCACGTCCACCGCGACCATTCGTGGCACATGGAAACGCTGCGTAAGATCTGCGAGCGAGATCCGCTTCTTTTGCGGGCGACGCCGACTAAGATCGTCGACGTGACCGATCCGGCGTCGGTGCGGGACGGGATCGACTGGTGGCGGGAATTGACCGACGGCGGCGGCGAGGGGATGGTGGTGAAGCCGCTCGATTTCATCGCGTCGGGCCGGCAGGGGGTGGTGCAGCCGGCGGTGAAATGCCGGGGCCGTGAGTACCTGCGGATCATTTACGGCCCCGACTACGACGCCCCCGCCAACCTCGATCGGCTGCGCCGCCGGGGGCTGGCGGCGAAGCGGTCGCTGGCGCTGCGCGAGTTCGCGCTGGGGGTCGAAGGGTTGGAGCGTTTCGTGCGCGGCGAACCGCTGCGCCGGGTGCATGAATGCGTCTTCGGCGTGTTGGCGCTGGAAAGCGAACCGGTCGATCCGCGGTTGTAAGATCGCGTTTCGTCTTACCCGTACTGATTGCTTCGGGTTTTGACGGAGCGTGCTTACGCCATTCGTACCCAACGGTCGAGGGTTTCCCGCCAGCGGCGGCGGCCGGCGGCGGTGTCGGCGATCGGCCGGTGCGAAAGCACCAGCCATTCGAGCCAGTACAACGGGGCGACGTGCGCCCCCATTCGGTCGAGCCGGGCCGCCAGCAAAGCGTCCGACGCCTCCCAACACCCCGCTTCGGCGTAGCCGTCGAACACCGACCGCCAAACGACGGGGTCGGTGGGCGCCGCCGTGCCCAGGTAGCGGGCGAGGTCGGTGGCCGCCGCGTCGAGGCCGACGGCGCCGAAGTCGATCAAACCGTCGACGTGGTCGCCAAGGAACAGTACGTGAAGGCGGTGGACGTCGCACAAACAGAACCGCAACGGCCGGGGCGGCGGGGGGCTTCGTTCTTCGCACCGCCAAACTTCCATGCCGGCGTGAAAGACGCGCAGCGTCCGCCCGACGAGTTCGTCGAGTTCGGCGTCTTCCTTCCAGCGTCGCGGCGGCTCGCGGAGTCGTTTTTCAATGCTCTCGCACGCAAAGCGTTCCAACTCGCGTCGCCGGCGCAACCACGCCGGCGGCGTCACTAGTTCGCCGCGACGCCACGCTTCAACCGTGGCCATCGATTCCCCGACGACCCACGGCGGCGTCCCCGAAGACAGCGGCGGGAAGGCCGCGTGCCACCGCGCCAAGAGACGGCCGACCGATCGTCCTTGCGCCGGCGTCATGCCGTCGGCGGGAACGGGTCGGCCGTTCGACCACCGTGCCAAGTCCCAGACGCCGCCGTCAATGGTCGTAGCGGCGCGGCCGTCGGCGCCGACCAACGGTTCGACCGCCTCCATCACGCCCGCCGCCCGCGCTTGTTCGACCACCCGAATCAACGCCGTCACCCGTTCCAACGACGCCCCGGCGGGCCACCGCCGCAGCGCCGACGTCTTCTCCGTTCCGACGAGCCGCCACACCCGGCCGCCGCTGAAGCCGCTCGCAACCGGTTCTTCGGCGACAAGCGCGCCGACCGCCCGTTCGGCCCAAGAGCGCGCGGCCGGCGACGGTTGCTCAGCGCCGGCCGTCGGATCGAATTGATGGCTCCCCGTCATGATGCGACGTCCGTTTTCCCGCTCCCCACTTCACCCGTGATGTTCCATAGGATACGGGCGGACGAGGGAAATTCGCCGAGACGGCGGCGGAAGGGGGTTTTCTGTGAACCGCGCGAGGGTCGCCGAACTCGTCGGACCAACGACCGCCGGCCTGCTCGGGCTGGCGCTGGCCGGCCTGGCCGCGCCGTTCGTCAACGCCGCGCCGGGAGCCGACGTCGTGGCGGCGACGGCGGCGTTCGTTGCCTGCGGATGGGCCGTCGCCCGCGGCTTGGCGCTGGCGGTCGCCGGCCGATCGTCGCTGGCCGACCACCTTGTCTTGACGACCTTCACGCTTGGTCTGCCGATCGTCGTCGCCGTCCAATTGGCGACGTCGGCGCTGGGCGGCTACACCGCCGGCGCGCAATGGACGCTGTGGCCGATCTTGGCCGTCGGGTCGACCGTTGCCGCCTGTCTGTTCGTCCGTCGGTCTAATCCTGTCGATGTGGTTTCCGACGGCGTTGACGCGGGGCGTTGGTGGCTCGCGCTGCTCACCGCGGCGGCGACGGCGGCGGTCGCATTTCGGGCGGCGGGCCGCTGGACCATCGCCCCGTACGAGTGGGACGCCTGGGTCTACCACCTCTATTTTCCGCTGCAATGGATGCGGGCGGGCGGCGTTCATGACGTTCCCACGCCGTTCGGTCCCGACTACTTCCCGTTCTTTCCGCTGCATTTCGAGTGCGTCGCCGGTTGGCTGTTTTGGGCCACCGGCGACGATCGGCCGGCGCGGACGACCGGGCTGCTTTTCGTCGTCTGGATCGCGGCGGCGCTGGAGACGGCGGCGCGGGGCGTCGGCGCCGGGCCGGGGGTGGCGCGGGCGACGGCGGTCGCCTGGCTGCTGCTGCCAATGGCTTGTCGCGAGGGGATCGGCACGGGGAACGACCTGGCCGGCGCCGCGGGTTTTCTCACGTGCTTCGCGTTGCTGGCGGTCGGCGGCCGACCGAACGCGCCGCACCTTCGGTCGGCGGCGCTTGCCGGGCTGGCGCTCGGCTTCTGCGTCGGCGTCAAGGGGACGAACCTGCTGTTCGCGCCGCTGGCGCTGGCGGCGGCGGTCGTCCGGTTTCGCTCGTGGGCGTGCGGTGACACTCGGCGGCTTGTCGCGCTGACGACGGCGTGGCTGTTGGCGGCGGCGGTCGGCGGCGGCTACTGGTACGCGCGGAACGCCGTGCTATCGGAGAACCCGCTTTTTCCGGTCCGGGTGGAGGTCGCGGGGGTGGTGGCGGCCGATGGTCCGCTCGATCGGTCGGCGATGCGCGACGGGGGATGGTTCGACCCCGACCGACGGTACGTTCACCTCTTGGACCAGTGGAACCGCTACCTAGGCGGAACGTGGGCGACGGTCGATCTCGGCGGTGGCGCGCTGCCGCTGGGCGTGTTGGCGGCGGCGGCCGTCGCGGCGGCGTTCGCGTTGGCGCGGCTGCCGTGGGCGGCGGTCGATCGGCGGGGTTTTGTGGAATGGCTGGCCGTGCCGATCGCGGGGGCGCTGGTGTTTTGGCATGTCAACCCGCACACGTCGCAGACCCGGCTGGCGGCCGGGCCGCTGCTGATGGCGTTGCTGTGGCCGGCGCTGCTGGCGGCGGCGGGTCGGCCGCGGCTGGCGTTGCTGTTGTTGGCGGCGCCGATCGGATCGGGGTTGGCGCAAGAGGCTGTTTCCATGGCGCGGTTCGGCGACGCCTGGGGTTGGTCGGCCGCCGGCTTGGCCGTCGCCGTCGTGCTCACGGCCCACGCGACGCGCGGCCGGCCGACGGCACGGGTGGCCGCCGTCGGTCTGTTGACCTTCGGCGTCGGTTTCGCGGCGCTGGCGGCGGGCGTGGGCGCCCCGGCGGCCGACCGCGACGTACAGTTCGCCCGCGCGGTGGGCGTTTGGGAGCGGGCGGCGCCGTTCGATCGGCAGGTGGCGGCGATGTGGCGGGTCGTCGACGACCGCACCCGCCGCACGCCGGGCGTAGTGGCGTACGTCGGCGCCGACCATCCGTACCTGCTGACAGGGGCGCGGCAGCGGAACCGGGTGGTCTCCATCGCCCCCAACGAGCAGCAAGGCTGGACGCTGCGCG
>JBOFFD010001300.1:0-2634 GCA_051648425.1 Planctomycetia bacterium | reverse complement strand
CGATGACCCCGTCGACGTTCGGATACTTCGCCTTGATTTCCGGTTCCAACCGCCGCGCCACCAGTTTCGCGGTGTGCGACGAACAGTTCACCGTCGACACGATGGCGACGTAGTTGCGCGTGCCGACCCTGCCGTCCGGCCGCAGGTAGCCGTCGAACGTCAACCGCTCGTTCGCGACGGTCGGCGTCGGCGTTTCCGTGGCATGGGCGTAGTCGCGTTCATAGACGTCGCACGCGATATTGTGGGTATGGACGTGCGCCCCCGGCGCAATCGCCTTCGTGGCGAAACCGATGATTTGACCGTATTTGCGGACCGGGTCGCCTTCCTTCACCGCCGCCAGGGCGAACTTGTGCCCCATCGGAATGCGCTCCGTCGGCACAACCGTCCGACCGCCGACGGTCACTGCCGCGCCGGCCGACAGATGGGCCACCGCAATGCCGACGTCGTCTTCGTCACGCAGCAGAATGGCGCCGCCGACTGCGCTGTTGGAAAGGCTGGTCGTCATGAATTACAAGGCTCGTCGATAACGGCTGGGAATTTCCTTCGCGGGCGCGGGCTTGGGTGGTTCATCGTCAACGCCCGGCGCGGCGCCGTTGGTCGGGGCGGCGGCTCGGTGGGAATCGGTGTCAGACGAGGGGCTGGAATCGTCGCCCGGCAGCGTTTCACGCTGCAACTGCCGATTGATGTAGATTTCAACGTTGGTGAGCAGACGGCCCTGATCGGGCGTCACCAGTGTGAAAGCGATGCCGTCCTTCCCCATCCGGCCGGTCCGTCCCACGCGGTGGACGTATTGTTCCGGGTCTTCGGGGATGTCGAAGTTGAAGACGTGCGAAATGCCTTGAACGTCGATGCCGCGGCCGACGACGTCCGTCGCCACAAGCACGCGGATCGACCCGTCGCGGAAACCCTGCATGACGCGGTTGCGGGCGCTTTGCGGAAGGTCGCCCTGCATCGCCGTCACGCCGCGGATGCGTCGCCCAAGCTGCCCGGCCAGTTCGCGCACCTGCCATTTGGTCTGACAGAAGATGATCGCCTGCCGGGGCTTTTCGCGCACCAACAGATACATCAAGGCGGCGAATTTCTGCGACTCGTTCAGATTCAGATACTTCTGAACGATATGCTCGACGGAAATCTGATCCGGCGACAGATTGATTGTAATCGGATTGCGCATGTAACGCTGAGCGAGCCGCAGCACCGGCGCTGGCATCGTCGCCGAAAGCAGCAGCGTTTGCCGCGACGCGGGCGTCTGCCGCAGGATGCGTTCAATGTCGGGCCGGAAGCCGATGTCGAGCATCCGGTCGGCTTCGTCCATCACCAAGTGCGAAACAGCGTCGATCTTCAGCGCGTTGCGGCGGCAAAGGTCCAGCAGTCGACCGGGAGTGCCGACCACCACTTCCACGCCCTGCGCCAGTGTTCGCATCTGTCGTTGCAGGTGTTCGCCGCCGTAGGCCGCCTCCACGCGCCAACCCAACCCCTCCACCAGCCGGTTCGCTTCTTCGCGGACCTGCATGACGAGTTCGCGGGTGGGGGCGAGGATGAGCGCCTGCGGTTTCTGACGCTGTTCGGTCAGCATCTGAAAAATGGGCAAAACGAAGCTGGCGGTCTTACCCGTGCCGGTCTGGGCCTGACCCATGATGTCGAGGCCTTCGATCGCTTTCGGGATCAAGGCGGCTTGGATCGGCGTGGGGTGGTGGTAGCCCAGCTTCTTGAGAGTTTGCAGGATGGTCGGTCCAAGCGGCATCTCTTCGAAGGTCGCTTGGTGCTCGGTTTCCATGATGGCTTCGATCGTGAGGGCCTGTCGTTTTCGCAATATAAAACAGTGGTTCGATTTTGTCGCCAGTTTAGACGACTCGCCACGTTCGACAAGAGCGGACTGCAAAAATGTTCACGTTCCCCACCCGCGCCGTCGACGTTCGGACCGCCGCCCCTTCCCGCGACGGTTATTCGACCGGTTCCACGGCGAACTTCTTCGCCGTCCGCGACAGAAATTCAAACAGACCCTTCGCAGCCGCGTCGCCGGCTTCGCGGAAGTGTAAGACGAACGTGTCGCAGCCGGCGTGCGACCGGTCGACGACGGCGTCGAGCGGCGGGCCGTTCAACCCCGACGGGACGTCCTGCCCCTTCGGTTGAAAAAGGATCAGTTTCAACGACTCGGGCTCCTTGGTCCGCAGCGACGCCCAAGGAAACGCTCCCGACCCGATCTTACGCCAGACCGCTTCCCGTTGATTCCATTCCCACGCGCCGTTCGGACTCGCCTTCTCCAATTGCGCCGTCACCAGTTTGACCAAATCGCGGTCCCAGGCCGGCTTGGCGCCCGGCGGAAACCCCTTCGCTCCAACGTGCCAACGCTCACCGTCTATCACCCACGGCATGGCGGCCGCCACGCCGTCGCTCATCCGCGCCGGCGCCGCTTCGTCGCCGCCGTCGGTCGCCGCCGAAAAAGTCTGCACCGCTTTGGCCAGCATCTCTTCAAACGCCTTCGTCTGAATTTCCTCTTTACGAAAGACGGTGAGTTGAACCTCCAGCTTCCGGTCGGGCAGCTTCCTCACCGTCACGCGCGGTTCGCCGCCGTAGCGCGGCACCTCCGGCACGTCGTCCAACGGCTTCAGTTTCAACTGTCGGTCGAGCACGTCG
>JBOFFD010001299.1:0-3624 GCA_051648425.1 Planctomycetia bacterium | reverse complement strand
TCGGCCGGCGGCGCGGCAGCGGGCTGGGCGGCGGGCACGACGAACGCGAACAAACGCTGAACGCCATCCTGGTCGAAATGGACGGCTTCGACACCAACGAACAGGTCATCGTCATCGCGGCGACCAACCGTCCCGACGTGCTCGACCCCGCACTCCTTCGGCCCGGCCGATTCGACCGCGAAATCGTCATCAGCCTGCCCGACCTGAAGGGGCGGTATGAAATCCTGAAAGTCCACGCCGGCGCGGTGAAGATCGCCGACGACGTCGACTTCATGAAGATCGCCCGCGGCACCCCGATGTTCAGCGGCGCCGAGCTGGAGGCGCTCATTAATGAAGCCGCCATCCGCGCGACCATGAACGGTAAGAAGTACATCGACGAGGAAGACCTGGAGGAAGCGCGCGACAAAGTGCGTTTCGGTCGTGAAAAACGCAGCCGGGTCATGGATGAACACGACCGCACCGTAACGGCCTATCACGAGGCCGGCCACGCCATCTTAACGCTGCACATCAAGGAGATGGACCCCCTGCATAAGGTCACCATCATCCCGCGCGGCATGGCGCTCGGCGCGACGATGATGCTGCCTGAAAAGGACAAATACACCGTCTCTAAGAAGAATCTGCTGGGTGAAATCCGCGTGTTGTTCGGCGGCCGAATCGCCGAGCAGATGTTCTGCAACGACGTGTCCAGCGGAGCCAGCAGCGACATCCAGCGAGCCAGCGACATCGCCCGCAAGATGGTGTGCGAGTTCGGCATGAGCGCGGATCTGGGGCCGATCCACTACGCCAACCGCGAGCAACAGGTGTTCCTGGGCGGCGAAATGGTCCACCCCCGCGAGTTCAGCGAAGCGACCGCCGAGAAGATCGACAAGGCGGTGTCCGAGATCATCGACCGGTGCTACAAGGAGGCCGAGGAACTGCTTCGCGTTTACACCGACGACGTCGAACTGTTGACGCAGGCGCTGCTGCGGCACGAAACGTTGTCGGCCGCCGAAATCAAGCGCATCCTTGAAGCGCGGGACGTCGAAGTCGTGCAGAAGGTACGGCTGGCGAGCGCGTACATCGACGCGCCGATCGCCGGCGACGTCTCGACCCCCGCCGCCGACGCCGCCGACATCCGTTGACCGACGACAGGTGGAATTAGAATGAATGTAGAGCGGAACTCAGGTCCGCCCGTGTGGTAGGCTGGGACGAAACTCCTTTCCGTTCGTTTCGCGAGAAAGGAAGTCCGTCCCCGCGTCCCATCCAGGCGGACCAGAGTTCCGCCCTACAAAGAGCAATGGCTTTCTCGTCCCGACGAAAGAGCCGCCGACCGTACATTCTCGCCTGCCGCCGCGACGACTTCGGAGCCGGCTCATGCTGCGATTCTTCTCCGACGACTTCCTCTCGGTCCGCCGCTGGCGCCGCCGCGAATGGCTGCGGTTGGGGGCGTCGCTGCCGTTCGTTCCGGCCTTATCTTACTCCGGCTCGGCGAATGAACCGTTGGCTTCACACGCCGCTGGTTTCGGCGCCGCCAAGTCGGTCGTCTTCGTCTTCACCAACGGCGGCATGAGCCAGTTGGAAACCTTCGATCCCAAACCGAACGCGCCACTG
Organism: Planctomycetia bacterium; assembly: GCA_051648425.1. Lineage (GTDB taxonomy): Bacteria > Planctomycetota > Planctomycetia > Kolteriales > Kolteriaceae > JBOFFD01. The sequence continues at coordinate 2,034 of JBOFFD010001299.1, read as the reverse complement.
GAAATCCGCGGCGCTTTCGGCGTCATTCCGACCGCGCTGCCCGGCGTTCAGTTCAGCGAGCACCTCCCCCGGCTGGCCGCGCTAGCCGACCGCTTCGCCACCGTTCGCAGCGTCTCGCACGACGACTTCGACCACGGTTCGGCCAATTACCTGGCGTTCACCGGCCGTTTCCACCGCCGCAAGACGTCGAACCCCAAGGCCGCCCCCGAAGACTTTCCCACCTACGGTTCGATCCTCACGCGGTTGCGGCCGACCACGCGGTTCCCGTACACCGCGGTTCACGTCAACGCGCCGGCCCTCACCGTCGGCGAGCCGACCCCCGGTCAAACCGCCGGCTTCCTGGGGAACGAGTACGACCCGCTGGCGATCGAGAACCCGAACGTCGGTCGGTCGCCGGTGCCCAACCTCGACCCGCGCGCCGAGCTGCCGACCCAGCGACTGCTCTTGAGAAGGGCGCTGGCGGAGACGGTCGACGCCCAGGCCCGGCATTGGACCGAAGGGCGGGCCGCCGTCGACATGGACGTGAGGGTGCGACAGGCGATGGAAATGCTGGCCGAGCCGCGCTGCCGCCGGGCGTTCGACCTGACGACCGAATCCGCCGCCCTTCGCGACCGCTACGGTCGGCATCGGTCGGGTCAGTCGCTGCTGTTGGCCCGGCGGTTGGTCGAGGCGGCGGTGCCTTTCGTTACGGTCGTCTGGAACCACGACAACCGCGGCCAAGATGTCGACCCGACCCTCACCGACGTTTATGGTTGGGACACGCACAACGACATCTTTGAAGCGATGAAGAACCACCTGCTGCCACGGTTCGACCAGAGTTTTGCGACGTTCTTGGAGGACATGGAACAGCGGGGACTACTGGACGAAACACTGGTCGTCTGCATGAGCGAATTCGGTCGGGCGCCGCGGGTGGCCTTGGAACGGCGTTTCGCCGGTGGGTCGCCCGGCCGCAAGCATTGGGCGTCGGTGTACAGTGCGATCGTGGCGGGGGCGGGCACGCAAAAGGGGTTGGTGTACGGGTCGTCCGACCGCATCGGCGGCTACCCCGGCGACGACCGCGTCGGTCCATGGGATTTGGCGGCGACCATGTATCACTCGCTGGGAATCGACCCGGCCGGGCATTTCCTCGACGCCCAAGGCCGCCCGGCCTCCATCACCGTCGGCCGCCCCATCATCGGCCTCTACGACTGACTCCTTCCACCCACCGTCGGGACGGGGAATCGGCAGTAGGGCGTAAATCCGATCCGCCACGGAGGGGCGTCGGGACCAAACTCCATCCTTCCGAAGCGAACCCGTCAGCGATTGAAGATCGACGGCGGCTCATTCGACGGTCGTTCGGGAATGAACGTCGACTGGCGCTCCGGCGTGCCGAATGGCTCCGGGATGAAGTCGGTTTTCTTCTTCTTCCAGTAGCGGTGTTTGCCCGGCTTCGGTTTTTCCCGTCGTCGGAAGGCCGTCGCCCACATCTCGCGCCATGTGCCGTAGTGGCCCCGCCGAAGATCGGTTCGCGGCGCCCGTACGACCGCGAGGATCGTCGCCAAACCAATGAAGCCGAACACGGCGCCCGCCCCCAAAACCGCGTAGACTGGTTCCGGGCTGGCCACCACCGCCATGAACACCACTGCCCCGAAACCGGCGGCGATGACGAAGAAACTGAGGATCAGCGACAACCGGTCGTCGCGTCGGCTCTGGTAGAACCGCTTGCTGTATGGCATGCCAGCCACCCTTGGGAAAACTCATCGTCCGACCGTCACGCGGGTTTCCGTCCGCCGATCGTCAGTATAGTCCGTCGGCGAAATGCGGAAACCGTCTTTCAAGGAATGGAGCGACCATGGACGAACCGCCGGCCGACGGCCGTGAATCCGTCTGGGACTACCCCCGACCGCCGCGTTTGGTTTCGACGCCGAAACGAATCATCGTGCGTTTCGGCGGCGAAGTCGTCGCCGATACGACGGCCGCCCTGCGTATTCTGGAAACCAGCCATCCCCCGGTCTACTATCTGCCGCCGAGCGACGTTCGGCCGGGGTTCCTCCG
>JBOFFD010001298.1:0-3218 GCA_051648425.1 Planctomycetia bacterium | reverse complement strand
CCGAACCCAAAACCGAAATGAAAAAGGACGAGCCTGCTCCGAAGGCGGAAGCCAAACCGGCCGAACCCAAAGCCGAAATGAAAAAGGATGAGCCTGCTCCTAAGGCGGAAGCCAAACCGGCCGAACCCAAGGCCGAAATGAAAAAGGATGAGCCTGTACCTAAGGCGGAAGCCAAACCGGCCGAACCCAAGGCCGAAATGAAGAAGGACGAGCCTGCTCCCAAGGCGGAAGCCAAGCCGGCCGAACCCAAGGCCGAAATGAAGAAGGAGGAGGCTACTCCCAAGGCGGAAGCCAAACCGGCCGAACCCAAGGCCGAAACGAAGAAGGACGAGCCTACTCCCAAGGCGGAAGCCAAACCGGCCGAACCGAAGAAGGAAACCCCGGCCGCGACGCCCCCTAAGGCCGAACCGAAACCGGCCGAACCGAAACCGGCCGAACCGAAACCGGCCGAACCGAAACCGGCCGAACCGAAACCGGCCGAACCGAAACCGGCCGAACCGAAGAAGGATCCCGCTCCAAAGGCGGAAGAAAAGCCCGCGGAAGCGAAAAAGGCCGGCTGACCGTCGCCGTCCGCCATGGCGCCGTCGAACCCCCCGTCCGGGCGAACGTCTTGTTCGCCCTTTTCTTTTTCAATCGCTCCAAGTTACGCTCGCGGCGCGGCCGCTGCGGACGATCGCTTCGACGCCCGTTTCTCGACGTTCGGCGACGACGCCGACCGGTTCCGTGGGGCATTGTTCCTGAAGCGACATTCGTTACGTCCCGTCCGCCGCCGTCGGCGTCGGACCAGCGGCAAGCGAGGGGCCATGTTCCGGCAGCCACTTATATATCGTGCGTCGATCGTCGCCTTTCTCTGTTCGGCCTTTGCGGTCGGTTGCCAACGCGCCGCCGCCCCATCCGCTGAGACGCCCGCCCCGACGGCCGTCGTCGCAACGTCCACCGCCGCGCCGGCCGCCGTCCCCGCCGCGAGCGATCTCGAATCGCTCCGTGCCCGCCTCGACCTCGCCGTCGCGCACGTCCAGCAACGGCAGTTGCTCACCACCCACGCCTTCTGGACCATTTTTCACGGCATTTTGGGTCTCGGCCCCGACATGCAACTGCTCGATTCGCGGACGGGCAAAAAGCTCAACGCCCTCGCCTACATCTTCAACGGCGACTTCGATCACGGCCCGATCCGCGGCCTGCGGTTCGTCCCCACCCGCCACGGCCTCGACGTCCAGACCGGCCCCGTCCATGAGGGGCAAGGCCATCAAGACCAGTTCATCGCGGAAATCGCCCAATGGGGCGTGCCGATCGATACGCCGGTCAGCGTGTACGGCAAGCAGTATTCGATGCTCGATTTCGTCCACGAGTCGCAGGCCCACGCCCGGCTCAACGCCGACCAGGAACTGAGTTGGTGCATCGTGGTCGTCGGCCAGTATCTCGGCACCAAGGTCGAATGGACGAACGGCTTCGGCGAGAAGATCAAATACGACGACGTCGTCCGCTACGAACTCGCCGCCGACATTGAAAGCGCCGCGTGCGGCGGCACCCATCGGCTGTTCGGTTTGTCGTGGGCCTACCATCTGCACCGTCGGGCCGGCGGCGTCGATGAAGGCGTTTGGAAGGAAGTCCGCGCGAAGCTCGACCGCTACCGCGACGTCGCCCGCGAAACGCAAAACGCCGACGGTTCGTTCTCGACGATGCACTTCCGCGGGCGTCGGGCCGCCGGAGACGCTCAAGAACGTTTGGGCAGTTCCGGCCACATCTTAGAGTGGTTGGCGACCGACCTGTCCGACGCCGAGCTGCGCGAGCCGTGGATGCAGAACGCCGCCAACGCGGTGTCGCTGATGATACTCGATTTGCAGTCGAACCCGATGGAATCCGGTGCCCTATACCACGCGGTTCACGGACTGGTGACGTACCGCTACCGCGTGTTCGAGCAAGGCGGACCGGCGCTGCCGAACGGCGCCGGCACACCCCCGGTCGCCCGCGTCGCCGATAAGACCGACTGACTCTAACCGATCGCGGCGGGCGTCAGTCCGCTTGATTGACTAAGAACGTCGCGGTGGCGTGGAAGAAGTCGCGCAGCGTTGTGACGGCGGGCGGCGGCAGTTCGGCTTCCGTCAGAGCGGCGTCCATGCACTGAATCCAGTGGTTCCGGGCGGCGACGCCGATCTCAAACGGGAAATGCCGCATCCGCAAGCGCGGGTGGCCGCGCTCCGCGATGTATGTCTGCGGGCCGCCGAATCGAAACACTAAGAACTTGCACAGCCGATCCTCGGCCGCCGCCCAATCGTCGGGCGGATACATCGGGCTTAAGACCGGATCGAAGCGCACGCCGCGGTAGAAAGCCGCCGTCAACCGACGGAAGCCGTCGTCGCCGATGGCTGCGTACACGTCGGCTTCCTCCAACCTGCTTTCGTCGTTCATCGACGCCTACTTCTTCTCGCCGATCGCGTAGAGGGCGTCGTAGGTGCGGAAAAAGATCTTACCCCCCGACACCGCCGGCGACGCCGCCAGCGATTCGCCGAACTCGTTCCGCGCCAGTTGCTCGAACGTTCGGCCGGGTTTCACCACCGTCACCACGCCGTCGGCTGCGCACAGGTAGATCTTACCGTCGGCGTACACCGGCGACGACCGGTGCCGTTGCGAGTGCGCCCGCTGCAGGTACAGCTCTTCGCCCGTCTTAGCGTCAAGAGTGAGCAGGACGCCGTTTTCACGGCAAAGGTAGACGACGCCGTCCAAGATCAACGGCGACGGTACATCGGGGGTGTCGCGCTTGCGGGTCCACAGGCGGTACTTGGTCGACTCGGTGACGTCGCCCGCGGCCGTCGGCGCCAGTCCCAAGACCGGTCCGCCCTTCGCCGTCGGCACGACGACCAACCCCGGAATACACGCCGGGCTGGCAACCAGCCGCAACGTCGGGTTGTAGCTTTCCTTCGGGTTCATGCCGCCGCAGCGCCAACGCTCGGCGCCGTCCTTCAGGTCGTGACCGACGACGTAGTCGGCCCCGTGCGTCACCAGAAAAGCGCGGTCGTCGTCGCGGTAAAGGATCGGCGAGGCGTACGAGTGTTCGCACTCGGCGGTGGCGTCGCTGGGGCGTTTGCTTTTCCAGATCTCTTCGCCGGTGTTTTTGTCGAGGGCGACCACCAGGGCGGCGGCGGAGTGCAGCAGTTGCAGGTACAATCGGTCGCCGTCGAGCAGCGGCGTGCTGGTCATGCCGAATTGGATGTCGAACT
>JBOFFD010001297.1:0-2777 GCA_051648425.1 Planctomycetia bacterium | reverse complement strand
CGTCTAAGACGATGGGAACCGTTTCCGTCAGATACTCGGCGATCGGTCCCAGCCAGGCGGCGTAAGACTTCCCCGTCCCGGTCGGCGCTTGCACCAAGCCGCTCTCGCCGGCGAGGTACGCGCCCCAAGTTTCGCGCTGATAGTCGAAAACGGTCCAACCGCGCCCGGCGAACCATTCCTCCAATCGTTCGATCGACAATGCGCTGTACTCTCCAATCCATTCACACGAACAATGCCGCCTCGGCGACGAGGCCCGGTCCGAAGCCGAGGGCGACGCACGGGCGGGGGGCGCCGGTTGCGCGCAGCCGGTCGAGAATGAACAGGATCGTCGGCGACGACATGTTCCCCGCCGAGGCTAAGACGCCGCGCGACGCCGCCAGGGCGTCGGCGTCGAGCGACAGCGACTGCTCGACCGCCGACAAAATGCGCGGGCCGCCGGGATGCACCGCCCACGACGCCACTTCCTCCAGCGCCACGCCGTTCGACGCCAACCATTCCGCCAGCCACGGCTTCAGCATCGCCTGGATGGCGTCGGGCACTTTGGCCGACAGCGTCATTTCAAAGCCGTGGTCGCGGATCTTCCAACTCATCATGTCGGCCGTGCCCGGCAGCAGCCGCGACCCCGTCGCGCGAAGCCGCCAGGGGCGCTCGGCCGAGTCGTGTCCGTTGGTTCCGATCTTGTCCGCCGCCACGCCGACCACGGCGGCCGCTCCGTCGGCGAACAGCGCGTTGGCGACGATCTTCTCCGGTTCCCAGCCGTAGAAAAGATGCAGGCTGCACAGTTCGACGGCGACCGTCAATACGCAGGCGGACGGGTCGGCGGCGGTGAACGCCTGCGCGGTCCGCAAGCCGTTGACAAGACCGTGACAGCCCATGAAGCCGACGTGGACGCGGGCGGTGGTCGGCGGCAGATCGAGCGCGGTGATGAGCGAGAAATCGACTCCCGGCGCGTAGAATCCGGTGCAGCTCACCGTCACCAAATGCGTGACCCGCGCGGGGTCGAGGTCGGCGTCGGCCAACGCGACGCGGGCGGCGGCGGCGGCCAAGCCAGGGGCTTCTTCCTCGTACCGTTTCATCCGGTCCGACACCGTCGGTCCGTGCGGATTCTCGACGGTCGTCGGCGGATAGAAGCTCTGCCGGTCCTCCCACGGCCCCCCTTCGCCGTTCAAGACGACCGAATGGCGCCGTTCGACCATCGACCGTTGGTACAGTTTTCCGATGAGCGCGGCGCGGCGCTGGGCGGGGTCGCAAAACGTGGCGGCCATCAGGGCGGCGTCGGCCTGCGGAATGCCGTGGGGCGGGAGGGCGGTGCCCCAACCGGCGAGTCGCATTTCATTCAACGGCGAATCCCTGCTTCGTTGGAGTGCTTGTCGGTGGAGACGTAGGGTCGATTTAGGCCGCGCACGATCGGCGCCGCCAGGAAGGGAGCGAAACCCAGCAACCGGACGGCGACGGCGACGCAGCGCGGCCGGCGCAGCAGTTCCGTGACGACCCGGCAGGTTCCCTGCCGGCGGGCGATGGTGCGGCGGTAGGCGTCCGCCCAACGCTCGCCGACGGCGTCGGACCAGAGGTCGACCCCTTGGTCGAGAATCGGAACGACGGCGACGCCGCCGGCCAACGCCCACGCCATGCCTTCGCCAGTGAACGGTTCGACATACCCCGCCGCATCGCCGACGCGGAGCATCCGCCACCCGTACAGCTTGGTCGCCCGGCGCGTCAGCGGGGCGGTGCCGCGCCAAGCAAGCGAAGCGACGTCGGCCACCGGCGGCAGGCCCGCCTCGGCCAACACCGCCTTGGCGGCAGAACCGGGGCCGCCCGTTCGACGGATGAAGTCGCGGTCGAAGGCGGCGGCGAGGGTCAGTCGGCCGTCTTCCCTTTGGACGAGACCGACGTAGCCGTGCCGGCCGACCGCCATGTGGACCACACCGACGGCGTAGTCGTCCTCGGAAGCGTCGCCGACGGCCCCGGCGCCGATCCGGGCGTCCGGGCGCGTCACTTCAGCGACACCGTCGTCTTCGGCGTAGAGCGTCGCATCGAACCCGTTCGCCGCGACGACGATCCGCGCCGTCACGTCGAACGACGTCGAGCGGTCGGCTTCGCCGCCGGCTGGATGAAGCCGGACGGTACGGTACGGCTTGGTTTTGTCGGGTGCGACGAGTTCGGCCCGTACGCGCGGCAGGAAGGCGGCGCCGTCGTCGACCGCCCGTTTGATGAGCGCGGCGTCGAACGCTTCGCGCGACAACACGACGCCGCCCGGCAACGGCAGCTCGGCTCGACGACCGCCGGTGGCCAAACGAAAACGATTAATCGGCACGGCGTTCAAGCCGTCGGGGATTTCGCCAAGGCCGGCCTCGTCCAAGGCGGCCAAGGCGTGTTGGTTGAGGCAGCAACCGCACACCTTCCAACGGGGAAAGTCGGCGCGGTCGACCAGCAACACCCGACGGCCGCGCCGGGCCGACAGCCCGGCGGCGACCGCGCCCGCCAATCCCGCCCCCACGACGACCAGATCCCACGGCGCGGCGGCGGCCTGTTCGGGCGTCAACGTCGCCGGCAGCGTGGTCAAGAGCGTCTCCAAACAAACACGAACCGTTCGGGAATCCGCGGCAGGACTTTGCCGCCGACAAGGCCCGCCTCCTCAGCCAAGGCGAGCAGTTCGGTCGGCGTGAAGGCGCCCGCGACCGACCGCGGCCCGTCGACATGAACCACCGGCGACCGCGACAAGACCCTCGCGCCGACCCAGGCCAAAACATACCCGACCGGCGACCGCACGAGATCGT
>JBOFFD010001296.1:0-8940 GCA_051648425.1 Planctomycetia bacterium | reverse complement strand
CGGCCGTTGATGATGAGGTTCATCACGACCTGTTCGATTTGGGCGGAGACGCAGTCGATGCTGGGTCGGTCGCGGTAGTCGCGCTCGAGACGGACCTGATGCTTGCTCAGGTCTTTCTCGAGCACGACCAACACTTCCTCGACCAGATCAACGACGTTGGTCGGCTGCGGTTTGGTGGGGCGGTTGCGCGACACGGCCAACATGCCGGTGGTGATTTTCGCCGCCCGTCGGGCCGACGATAGGATTTTGTCGAACGCCCGCAGCTTCGTCTCGGCGTCGGTGGCGTTCATCCCGAACTTGGCTTGGTTCAGAATGGTGGTCAAAATGTTGTTGAACTCGTGAGCGACGCTGCTGGCGACCGCCCCCAGGCTGGCGACCCGTTGGAGCTGTTCCAGTTGGGCCCGCGGCATCGTACGAAGATCTTCCTCCGCCGCCTCGGCTTCGCGCGTCGCCCAATCGTGCCGCATCGTTTACCTTCCTTGCACCCCGCCGACGCGCTGGATGCGCCGGCCCGGGGATCGTTGGATCACGCCGTCGTCCGCCTCGGCTAGGGTCGCCACAAGCCGTCGCGTGAGCTGGACTCGAACAAAGTACATATCGTCCGGCACGCGCCTCGTTCTTCATCGACTTCATCGGAACCAGTTGACTGAAAACGTGTTACGGTGACGAAAGCCGCGAAGGACGGCGCTTCGGGGGGAACGGGCGGTTTGGCTTGAATCGTGGGTGGCGTGAAGCGGGGAGGTTTCCGCCGTTCGGCCGGACGCCCGCCCACCCGTCGGCCGCCCGCGACGGCTTTCCATAAAAAACGTCCGAACGTCGATTCATCCCTGCCACCGCCGTCGCGAGGTTTCTCTCATGCTGATCCGGTCGGTCGTTTCGCTGCCTCTCTTCCGGTCGACCACGAATTCCCATCAGCGCCCTTTGGTCGCGGCGGCGCTTGCCTTGTTACTGGTGGGAACAGCGGCGACGGCCGGCCCGATCTTCCCGCCCGACGCCAAGTTCGACGTCGTCTCGCGCGACGTCGACTTCGCCGAGGGACCGGCGGCGGGGCTCGACGGCGCCGTCTACTTCACCGACATACCGAAGGGCGAGAAGCCGGGCCGCATTCTGAAGTACGACCCCGCCGCCGGCAAAATCTCGGTGTTCGCGGCCGACAGCCGCAAGGCCAACGGCCTTTTCGTCGACGCCGTCGGCGGGATCGTCGCCTGCGAGGGCGCCGACTTCGGCGGCCGGGCCATTGCACGGTATACGCCGGACGGCGTCCGCACCGTGCTCACCGCCGACTTCCAGGGGAAGAAGTACAACGCCCCCAACGACCTTTGCATCGACGGCAAGGGACGCATCTTTTTCACCGATCCCAAGTATCTGGGCGACGAGCCGCGCGAACTCGACCAGCGCGGCGTCTACCGCATCGACCCCGACGGCAAGGTGTTTTTGGTGGTGGGCCAGCCGGAGATCGACAAGCCGAACGGCGTCCACGCCTCGCTTGACGGCACGGTCCTGTACGTCGCCGATACGTGCGACACGCCAATCGAGGTCGCCGGCGGCGGTACGCGCCCCGGTCGGATGCAGCTCGTCGCGTTTCCGCTGAAGGCGGACGGCGCGGTCGACGTAGCGGGGAAGAAGGTCGTCACCGACTACGGGATGGAGACGGGCGTCGACGGCATGACGCTGGACGCCGCCGGCAACCTGTATTGCGCCGTGCGAAGCAAAGCGCGGCCGGGCGTCGTCGTGTATTCGGCGGAGGGCAAGGAAATCGACTATCTGGTCACGCCCGTGCCCGCCACCAACTGCGTCTTCGGCCGCGGCGCCGAAGCGGGCCGACTGTATGTGACGATGGACACCGGCCTCGGCCGAGTTCAGACGACGGCGCAGGGATTTCATCCGGCGGCGCCGAAGTGAATCTAAGATCGGCGAGCAGGCCGACGTCTTAGAGTCGCGGCCGCCGTCTCCGCCCGATTCCGCAATTCCTTGTCGTCGTCGGCCAACCTGCTACGCCAGGAAGAGACCAGCCGGGTTCCACGTCGGCGGCGGTGCGTCGCCCGTGGAGACGAACCGGCGGCCGCCTCTGCTTCGGAGTTCCGCCCATGCCGCGCTTCGTCGACGGCGTCTTTTGTTTCCGTTCGTTCTTGCCTCTATTGCTGATCGCCGTCGTCGCGGACGGCGCGGCGGCTGGGGTCGTCCACTTCGAGGTGGTCGAGCGGAAGCCGTTCGCCGGCGGGCACGCCTTCGGCGACGTTGGTCCGTATGAACGGATCGCCGGGCGGGTGTATTTTGCGGTCGATCCGAAACTGCAAGGCAACCAGGCGGTCGTCGATCTCGATCTGGCGCCGAAGAACGCCGCCGGTCGGGTCGAGTTCTCGGCCGACTTCTTCATGCTCGCCCCCGCCGATCCGACCAAAGGGAACGGCGCCCTTCTTTTCGACGTCGACAACCGCGGCAACAAGCTCCTTCTTAGCTTCTTCAACGACCGCGGCGGCAACGACCCGGCGACGTTGGAAGACGCCGGCAACGGCTTTCTCTTTCGCCAGGGGTACACCTGCGCCTGGTGCGGGTGGGACGCGGAGCTGCTGCCCGGCGGCGGTCGGCTGCGTCTGAAAGCCCCGGTGGCCAAGCAGCCCGACGGCAAGCCGATCATCGCCCGCGTTCGGTGTGAAATGATGGTCGACGCCCCCGCCCGGCGGCAGAGCGTCACCTGGCCGAACCATGCGTCGTACCGCCCGGCCAACTACGCCCCGGATGATCCGTCCATCAGCGCCCGGACCGCCACCCTCACCTTCCGCGAACGGCCGGGCGACCCGCGCACGCCCATCCCCCGCGCCCAATGGACGCTGCACGTCGGCGAACCGGTCGAACCGCCCGATCCGTCGCAATTGCCGTTCGTTGAAGTGGAGTTGAACGACGGTTTCCGGCCCGGCTGGCTGTACGAACTGATTTACGAGGCGGTCGACCCGTTGGTGCAGGGCGCCGGCTTCGCGGCGGTGCGCGACGTCATCGCCGCGTGGCGCGACGGCTCCGGCGCCGGGAACCCGCTTGCCGTCGCCAAGCCGGACGGCGGATTGCGGTCGCCGGTTCGGCGGGCGTACGCCTTCGGGGTGTCGCAAAGCGGCCGATTCCTGCGCGAGTTCCTTTACAGCGGCTTCAACCAAGACGAAAAGGGCAGAAAGGTCTTCGACGGCTGCCTCATTCACGTCGCGGGGGGCGGTCTTGGGTCGTTCAACCACCGCTTCGCCCAACCGACCCGTCACGGCGGCCAGCACGACCACGCCGACAGCGTCTGCGACCGCTTCCCGTTCGCCTACGAACCGCAGAACGATCCTGTCACCGGGGTGACACAGGGCATTCTGGACCGCGCCCGTCGGACGGGGACCGCTCCGCTGGTCCTGCACACGCAGACCTCGGCCGAATACTGGACCCGCGCCGGTTCACTGGTGCATACCAACCCGCAAGCACGCCTCGACGCCAAGCCGCCGACGAACGTGCGAATCTACGCTTTGGGAGGCTGCAAGCACGGGCCCGGCGGTTCGCCGACGACCGGCGCGGTCGGCCTCTATCCGAACAACCCGGCCGACTACCGACCGCTGCTGCGGGCGCTACTGGTCGCGCTCGATCGGTGGGCGACCGACGGCGCCCCCGCGCCGGCGTCGGTCCACCCGACGCTTGCCGACGGCACGTTGACGGCCCCGCTGCCCAATTTTACTGGCTTCCCGCTGCTGCCCGGCGTCCAACCGCCGACGCTCCTCCGCACACCGTTCGCGCTCGATCACGGCGCCCGCTGGTACACCAAGGGCATCGTCGACGTGCTGCCGCCGCGGGTGCTGGGGGAGTACGTGGCGCTGGCGCCCGCGTGCGACGCCGACGGCAACGACCGCGGCTGCCTGAACCCGCCCGAAGTGGCGGCGCCGTTGGGAACATACACCGGCTGGAACATTCGCAAGCCGGCGGCCGGCGCTCCGGGTGAACTGGTGTCGCTGGCCGGCTCGTTCTTTCCGTTCGCCGCCACCAAGAAACAGCGCACCGCCGCCGACGACCCCCGGCGGTCGCTCGAAGAGCGCTACACCGACCTTGCCGGCTACGAAAACGCTCTGAAGGCCGCCTGCGCCGATTTGAAGCGTCGCGGCTTTCTCTTGGAGGAAGACGTCGCCGGGATCATTCTCCGCGAAATCGGACGGGCGAAGACGGGTTTCACCGAGAATCGGTAGCGTTCACCGCGCCGGCCGCGAGGCCAAGTAGCGGGCGAGGCCCTCCTGCCAGGGACCGATCGGCGTCACGCCGACGGCGTCGAACGCCCCCGAAGAAAGTACGCTGTACGGCGGGCGTTTGGCCGGGGCGTTGAAGATCTTCGACTCGACCGGCGCGACCTCCGGGGTCACCCCCTCCTGCCGAAAGATCTCCAGCGCGAACTCGTACCAGGTGCAGCCGCCGGCGGCGGTCGCGTGGTAGACGCCGCTCGGCGGCGGGGCGGGCGAGGCGAGCTTCGCAATGAAGCGCGCCGTCAAATCGGCGACTTCCTTGCAAGCGGTCGGGGTACACCGCTGGTCGTGAACGACCTTCAGCGGCGTCCCCTCGGCGGCCTTCTTCAGCATCGTTTCGACGAAGTTGCCGCCCTTGCCGCGCGAGCCGCTGAGGCCGTAGAGGCCGCAGGTGCGGAAGACGTAGTGGCGGGGGGCGTAGGCGCGGACGGCGTATTCGCCGGCCAGCTTGCTGAGGCCGTAGACGCTGACCGGTCCGGGGGCGTCGGTTTCGCTCCAGGGCGTGCTGCGGGCGGCGTCGAGGCCGAAGACGTAGTCGGTGCTGAAATGAAGTAGGCCGGCGTCGACGGCGGCAGCGGCCTTGGCCAGGTTCCGGGCGCCGCGGGTGTTGGTGGCGAAGGCGTCGTCGACGTCGGTCTCGGCCTTGTCGACGAGGTTGTAGGCGGTCGTGTTGACGACGAGGTCGGGGCGGAGGTCGGCCAGAACGGCGGCGACGCGCTCGGCGTCGCAGACGTCCAAGTCGGCGCGGGCGAGGAGGACGAGGTCGTGGGCCGCCAGGACCGGCCGTAGTTCCTGCGACAGTTGTCCGCCGGCCCCGATCAACGCAATCTTCATTGGTGAACTCCGTTTCTCAAAACTCAACCGCTCGGCGGCGCGCCGCTCGTGGCCGCGGTGGTGGCCGACTTTCGACGGCCCGCTACGATGACGGCCGATGTTATGACGCGCCGACGGCGGCGCGTCCAATCCCCGGCGGCCCGGCCGCTTGGCCTTTCGTCGTGGAATCCATCAGATGGCCGAAAAAGTACGGATCGCCGTGGTCGGCGCCGGCGCCGTTTCCGACTACCACCACGTCCCCGGCATCGCCCTCGACCGGCGGGCCGAGCTGGCGATGGTCTGCGACCCGAACGAAACCCTGCTGCAGCAGCGGGCGGCGCAGTGGAAGGCGCCGAAGGCGACCACCCGTTTTGAAGACGTGGCCGCCGACCCGGAGGTCGACGCCGTCATCATCGCCACGCCGAACTTCACGCACCGGGCGATCGCGCTGGCCTGCATCGCGGGCGGCAAACACGTCATGTGTGAGAAGCCGCTGGGTCTGTCGTTTGAAGAATCGTTGGCGATGTACCAAGCCGCGAAGGCGAAGAACGTCCGCCATATGACCGCCTTCACCTACCGGTTCGCGCCGTCGATGCGTTATCTGAAGCACTTGCTCGAAAGCGGCTTGCTGGGCGAACCGCGGCACTTCCGCAGCCAGCGGTTCCTCGATCTTCCCGAAACGAGTTGGGGCTGGCGGCAGCGGAAAAGCCTGGCGGGCGCCGGCGACCTCTACGACATGACCATTCACCGCATCGACTTCGCCATGGACCTGCTCGGTCCGCTGGAGAAAGTGTGCGGCGCGATCGCCCGGTTCGCGCCGCGCGACCGCCTGCCGGACGGTTCCGCCTGCGAGCCGTCGGACGTCGACGATTGGTCGTCGCTTATCGGCGTGTTTAAGAGCGGGGCCGTGGGCGTGTGGGAAGGCAGCACGCTGATGAAGGGCTACCACAACAACGGCCTGGGTTACGAACGGGCGGAAGTGAACGCCAGTGAAGGATCGGGCGGGTACGACCTGTCCGACCCGAACAACATTCTGCTGGCCCGCAACGGCGGCGGCCTGGAAAAAATCGCGGTGCCGGCCGAGTTCCTGGTGGCGCCGGGCAGTCCGCGCGACCCGGCGGCGGTTCCGCCCAGCGTTGGTTTCCGGTACGATTTGGTGTGGGAGTTCGTCTCGGCGATCGTCGAGGGACGCGACTGCGTGCCCAGCTTCCGCGACGGCGCGGCGGCGCAGGCGGTGGCCGACGGCGTGCTGGCCTCGTTCGAGAAAGGCGCCTGGACGCCGTTGCACCTGCCGCTGGACTGACAGCGTCCGTGGGACGAAAACGACGCACAAGGATGGTCGAATGACGTTGGGTCCGCGATTCGAACAGGCGCTCGCGTACGCCGCTTTGATGCATAACGGCCAGGTGCGGAAGAACACCGGCATTCCGTACGTCGCCCATGTGCTGGCGGTGGCGGCGCTGGTGATGGAACACGGCGGCGACGAAGATGAAACCATCGGCGCCCTGTTGCACGACGTCGTGGAAGACTGCGGCGGCGCCGGCCGCCGGGCCGACGTGGCTTGCCGCTTCGGCGAGCGCGTGGCCGAGTTAGTCGACGGCTGTACCGACACCGATCAAACGCCCAAGCCCCCCTGGCGGCAGCGGAAGGAACTGTACGTCGCCCACCTGCCGACGGCGGGCGAGCCGATCCGGTTGATCTCCGCGTGCGACAAGCTGCACAACGCCCGCAGCATCCTGGCCGACTGGCGCATTCTGAACGACAACGTCTGGAAGCGGTTCGCCGGCGGCAAAGACGGTACGCTGTGGTACTATCGGGCGCTCGTGGAAGCCTATCGGCAGGCGCCGCTCGGCCGCACGGCGCGCGTCGTCGACGAACTGGAACGGGTGGTGCGAGAGATCCACCGGCTGGTCGGCGACGACGCCAAGTCGACCCCGTCCATCGTTCCGTTCCCCGGTCTGCAACGAAACGACGATTAACGCCGACCTTCGACGCGGAATGTGCAATCCTAGAGCATCGACGCACGCCCCTACACCAAGGAGTCGGAACGATGATCGGGTATTGGACTAAGTCGGCGGCCGCCGTCATGATCGGTTGGGCCGCTGCCGGCGCGAACGCCGACGACCAGTTGGCGCAACCCAGGAAATCGATTCGAGAAGTCGCGCCGCGACCGACGGCCACGCCCGGTGCGACGATCTACGCGCCGCCGACCTACGTAAATCCGTCGTCGCCGTACGTCGCCGGTTCCGCGTCGCACCCCACCACTCAGCGATCGTCTTTCGCCCGCCCCAGCCGACCGACGACGTATTACACCCCCGGCACGTCATACTACGTCTCGCCGAACTCCGATGCGGCCGACATGGCGAAAGCACGCCGCGACTACACCGGTGACTCGCCCGGCGTCGGCACCTTCGGCATCCCGCGGCCGCCGTTCGCGCCGATCGGTTCTCGGTCGGTTTTCGGCGGTCCGTCCGGAGTCAGCGATCGTTTCAACGTCGGACGGCCGGGCGGCTTCGGTCGTCGCGGTCTTCATCGCTGAACCGTAGCGAAAAGAGCGGATAAACGGAATATTGAGATTGAGTGTCAATTTCAATTGACGCCTTGCCTCCTCATCTTCTAGAATCTTCTTGCGACGACCGGGCGTTCTATTCGAGAGCGGTTGGATCGACGCTTGGAGGATTCCCAATGCACGCCAGCCACTGGACGGCGGCGGCGGTCGTCGCCGTCGTTCTTTTCTCCGCCCCCGCCGCCGACGCCCACTTCGTTTGGATCAAGGCGATGCACACCGACGGCGCCCTGCAAATGCACGCCGGCTTCGGTGAACCGGGCGCGTTCGACGTCGAGCACGTCGAAAAGATCGCCGCCGCCCAATTCTTCCTGCGCGACGCCGTCGGCAAGACGACCTCGATCACCCCGACGCTGGACAAGGAAAAAGGCCGCTACAGCGCCGACGTTCCTGGCGCCGGCCCGCACGCCGTCTACGGCAGCCTCGACTACGGCGTCGTCTCGCGGACGAAGCCCGGCTTCCTGCTGACCTACCATGCCAAGGGGCTGGCAGCGGCGCCCGCCGACTGGGCGAAGCTGCAACCAACGGCCGACTTGCCGATGGAAATCGTGGCGTCTTACACGACCGACGGCGTCAAACTGACGGTGCTTAAAGACGGCAAGGCGCTTCCCGAAGCGGTGATGAAGACGTTCGCCCCCGACAATGCCGCCGACGAAATGAAGACCGATTCCAACGGCGAGGCGCTGTTGCAGTCGACGGCTCCCGGTTGGTATTCCGTCTACGCCAAAGCGGTCGACGCGACGCCCGGGGAGAAGGACGGAACGTCGTACGCCGAGAAGCGGTCCTACGCCACGCTGATGTTCGAGCTGCCGAAGACCGACGCTAAGACGGCGGCCGACGCGCCGAAGACGCTGCCGGCCGATCCGAAAGCAGCGGCGTTGTTCGCGGCGGCGCGGTCGAACCGCAATGTTTGGGACGAAAATTTCCCTGGTTTCACCGCCGACGTCACGGTGGTCGAAGACGGCGCGACCGCGAAGGGAACCATCGTGGTGAAGGCCGACGGCGCGACCGAATTGAAACTGGAAGGACTGTCCGACGAAGCGTTGGCCCGCGCGAAGGACCGCGTCGGGTCGACGATGTACCACCGGATGCCGTCGACCGCGTCGAGCGACGTCGGTGAACTCGCGTTCGAGGCGACGCCGGCGCCGCACGCCGCCGGCGCGCTGGTTCTGGCCGCCGACGACCCGTACGGCAGCAGCTACCGCGTGGAAGGCCGGCAGCTCATGGTGGTGAACCGGCAAATGGGGCCGACGAAAATGACCATCTCGATGTTGGAGAACACCGTCGCCGACGACGGCCGGTACCTGC
>JBOFFD010001295.1:0-4407 GCA_051648425.1 Planctomycetia bacterium | reverse complement strand
CGGCGAAGACGCTGCTGGAGTACACCGACTGCATTCAGACCGATGCGTCGATCAATCCGGGCAACAGCGGCGGCCCGTTGTTCGCGGCCGACGGTCGAGTCGTGGGAATCAACGGCCGGGCCTCGTTCGAGAAGCGCGGCCGGGTGAACGTTGGAGCCGCTTACGCCATCTCGATGCGGCAGATCAATCATTTTTTCGAACACCTGCGCGGCGGCCTCTTGTGCGACCATGCGACTCTCGGCGCGACGGTGAGAACCGACGCCGACGGCAAGGTCGTCGTCGACGACGTTCTGACTTCGTCCGACGCTTTCCGTCGCGGTTTGCGCGTCGGTGATGAATTGACGGCGTTCGGAGGCCGACCGATCGGCGGCGTGAATCAGTTTAAGAACGCCCTCGGCGTCTATCCGGCCGGATGGCGGATGCCGTTGACCTTCCGCCGCGACGGCGTCAAAACGACCGCGATGGTGCGGCTGGCGGCTGTCCATCGCGCCGGTGAACTCGAGGAAATGCTGTCGGGTCGTAAGAAAGTGATCGAAGATCGTCCGCCCGACGCCCCGCCCCCGCAGCCGATGATCGTTCCGGCGGGTCTCGAATCACTTTTTGAAGCGAAGGCGGGCTTCACGAACTACGCGGCCAACCGTCGGCGGCGCGACGAAATCCTGCAACGTTGGAAGGCGGACGGTTCCCGCCAGGGCGATGGTGAGACATGGACCGTGACGGCCGTGGATGAGAAGGACGCCGAGGTGGTCGTCGCACTGTCCGGCGGTGCGTCGCGGTGGGAATCGCAAGGGCGCGAGACCACTCTCTTGGACGGCTCGCCGGAAAAGACGGAAGCGGTTCCGCCCGTGGTCTTAGCCGCCTTGGAAGAATGGCGTCGGTTCTTAGTTCATGGAATAGACGTTTTCGGGCGGTGCGATTTCGCCGGCGGGTTTCCGTCGCTGGACGAACCGATGCGAACGCTGCCGGCGTTGGAGACCGAGCGCGCCGGCGGCCGCGCGCGGTGGCTGTTCGACCCGACGAACGGCCGGCTGCGTGGGATCGAGTATTGGTCGGAACCGGGCGTCGACGCCGTCGAGATAGCCCTCGACGACGGTACGCCCGGCGATGAAGCGGTCCCGCGCCGGTGGACGGTGACCATCGGCGGCGCGCCGCTCGTCGTCTTAAAGGTGAAATCGACGGAGACGACGAAATGAACGTACTGTCGGCCGTCGTCGTTTTGAGCGCCGCGTCGATTCTGAGCGACGCCGTCGGTCTGAAACCGGCGGTGGACGTTTGGACGAACTCGGCGGCCAAGGTCGTGAAACTATACGGCTCCGGCGGCCTGGGCCGGGTGGAAGCCTACGGTTCGGGTTGTCTGGTGTCGAAGGACGGGCATGTCGTCACTCTGTTGGCGCCGCTCTTGGACACCGACGAATTGACGGTGGTGGCTTATGACGGCCGGCGTCTTATCGGCAAGTTCGTCGCGGCGGACGCGGCGCGGCAGATCGCGGTTCTTAAAGTAGATGCGGACGATCTGCCTTACTTTGATCTGAACGAGCCGACGGCGCCTCAGGTTGGTGACGTCGTGCTGGCATTTTCTAACCTGTTCAACGTGGCGGCGGGCGACGAACCGGTGAGCGTGCAGCGGGGCGTTCTGGCCGTCGCCGCGCCGCTCGGCGTCCGGCAGGGTGTGGTCGACTTCACCTTCAAGGAACCGGTGTACGTCGTCGATGTAGCGGCCAACAATCCCGGGTCGGCCGGCGGCGCCTTGACCGACCGTCGCGGTCGATTGATCGGACTCCTCGGCAAAGAGGTCCGCAGCCGCCAGACCGAGACGTGGGTCCACTTCGCGCTGCCGACGGCGACTTGGAAGGAGTTTGTTTCGTCCGTCGTCGCGGGGACGTGGAAGCCTCCGAGTTCGCCGGACGCACCCAAGGCGACGGATGCGCCGCGCGACGTCGAGATCCCCGCCGACCGGCGGCGCGGGTTGATTTTGGTGCCGGACGCGTTGGATAAGACGCCGCCTTACATCGACGCCGTTGAGCCGCGCAGTCCGGCGGCCGCGGCGGGCCTGCGGGCTGATGATCTTATCCTTTTCGTCGACGACGTTCTGACGCCGTCGATCACGGAATTCCGCCGCTGTTGGCTCGCGGCGCCGGCGGCGAAGCCGATTCGGTTGGCGGTGAAGCGCGGCGACGACGTCGTCGTGGTCGACGTCGCGGCGTCAGTCGAACCGACAGGAGCCGCGCCGTGAGTTGTCGTTTAGGTTTCGCCGTCGCTCTTAGTCACATTCTTGCGGCGGCGGCGGGGGGGGCGGAGGTCGACGAACTTCTTTCCGAGGCGGTCCGGAAGGCGGCGGCGCGGGTGGAGCCGTGCGTGGTTCGGTTGGACGCCTCCGGCGGTTTGGAAAAGGTGGATGCGGTTCGAGTCGGCGCCGGCTTGACGACCGGGATCGTCGTCGCGTCCGACGGATGGATTCTGTCGAGCGCCTTCAACTTCATCCAACAACCGGCGGCGGTGCTGGCGACGCTGCCCGACGGTCGTCGCTTCGCGGCGAAACTGATGGGCGTCGACCGGGTCCGCATGGTGGCGTTGTTGAAGATCGACGCCAAGAACCTGCCGACGCCGATCGCGGCGCCGGCCGAGGAAACGCGCGTCGGCGCGTGGGTGGTGGGGCTGGGGCGAGGTCTCGGTTCGGAGGCGTCGTCGCTCACCGTCGGGGTGGTTAGCGCGTTGGGGCGGGTGTGGGGCAAGGCGGTTCAGACCGACGCCAAGATATCGCCGGTGAACTACGGCGGACCGCTCGTCGATCTGAAAGGGCGCGTCGTCGGCGTACTGACGGCGCTCGCGCCGGACGGCCGGTCGGAAACGGCGGGCTTCGAGTGGTACGACTCCGGGATCGGCTTCGCGATTCCAATGACGGATCTGAAGGAAGTTTGGCCGCGACTTAAGAACGGCGATTTGAAACCGGGCGTGTTGGGCGTCGAGTTGGACGGCGCATCGGATTTGAACAGCGCCATTCCGGCGGTGGGTAAGATTCGGTGGCGGTCGCCGGCGGCGGGTGCGGGGTTGGCGAAGGGGGACCGGTTCGTAGCGGTGAACGATCGGCCGATCCGGCGGCTCGCCGATTTCCGCGGCGCAACCGGCGCCGCCTATGTCGGCGATCAGGTTAAGATTCGGTATCGTCGCGGAACGACCGAAGCGGAGACGGCGGTCGCCCTCGTCGACGCCCTTCCGGTTTACATTCCCCCTTGGATCGGCGCGACCATCGACCGTGAGCGGGTCGTGCGACGCCTCGTGGACGGCGCGCCCGCCCTGACGGCGGGTCTTAAGATCGGCGATGTGATCGACGCCGTGGACGGCTCGCCGGTGGATCGTTGGGCCGCGCTCATGGAACGCTACTTCGACCGAGCGGCGAGCGAGGCGGTCGAACTGACCGTCGTCCGCGACGGCGAAAAAAAGTCCGTCGTCGTCAAGACCGCCGCAGTCCCCGTTGAACTTCCCAACATGCCGCCGCGACCATCGGTCAAGGAAACCGGCGCTAAGAATAAGACGGGTGTGGTTGAGAAGAATCTCTTAGACGGCGTGAAGGTTCGTGTGTACATTCCCGACGACTACGACGACGCCGTTCCGCATGGATTAGCGTTGTCGTTCGGAGGCGAAGCGACTAAATTTGGCGGCGTTTCAGAGGTCTGGCGTAAGGTGTGCGCGGATCGCGACGTGCTTCTTTGTCGGGCGACGCCGCCGAAGAAGCAGGGGCTCGTCGGCAAGCATGTCATAGACGCGGCGGTCGCGGCGTTGAAGAAGGATTATTCGATCGACGACGCGCGGTTCTACGTCGTGTCCGATGCGACGGCTTATGGGGCGGCAGCGGGGTACGTCGCGGAGCGGCGCGCCATGATCCGCGGTTGGCTGGCGGTGCAGCCGGAACGACTGCCGGCGCCGGCCCTGGAACCGGCGGAGCGATTGTGGTCGTTGGTCGTCGTTCGTGAAACGCCAATGGAGGCGCGACGGAAGCTCGAAGCGCTGGTCGCCGAAGGCCGCCGGGTTGGTCAGCCGATCGTCGCCGTTTTGTCGGGTGCGACCGATCCACTGGAAGATCCCAGAGTGGTCGAGATGGTGAGCCGATGGCTTGAAGCGTCGGCGGGTTTGTGACGGCCGTCAACGGAACGGAATCGGCGCCTTGCCGAGCAGGCGAAGCCGAAGGATGTTGAGGGCGGTTTTCACGCTGCGAATTTTGACGGAAGGGCGGGGCGCGGCCCAATTAAGTTGGGTGACGACTACGCCGGCGGCGTCGGCCAGCGCGACGTACACCAAGCCGACCGGCTTCGTCGGGGTGCCGCCGCCCGGACCGGCGACGCCGGTGACGGACAGGGCGTAGTCACTGCCGAACTTGGCCCGGCAGCCGACGGCCATCGCCTCGGCCAC
>JBOFFD010001294.1:0-1756 GCA_051648425.1 Planctomycetia bacterium | reverse complement strand
GGAACGCACCCGGCCGACGACGCCGTCCCCGGCGTGACGTCGAAGACGAGCGTCGCCCTCGACCTGGAAGCCGGCGAATCGATCATCTTCGGCACGGAATACGCCGGCGAAATGAAGAAAGGCGTCTTCTCCGTTCTGAACTATCTGCTTCCCAAACGCGACGTGCTGCCGATGCACTGCAGCGCCAACGAAGGCGCGAACGGCGATGTGACGCTGTTCTTTGGTCTTTCGGGGACGGGTAAGACGACGTTGTCGGCAGACCACGAGCGACGGCTCATCGGCGACGACGAACACGGCTGGTCGGCGGAAGGGGTTTTCAACTTCGAGGGGGGCTGTTACGCGAAATGCGTGAATCTGACCCGCGAAAAGGAAACGGAAATCTTCGACGCGATCCGCTTCGGTTCCATCCTGGAGAACGTGGTCTGGAACGAAGAGACCCGCGCCGTCGACTACCGCGACGTTTCGATCACCGAAAACACCCGCTGCGCCTACCCCATCGAATTCATCCCGCGGACTAAGATCCCCTGCGTCGGCGGCCACCCGAAAAACATCGTCTTTCTGACGTGCGACGCCTTCGGCGTGTTGCCGCCGGTCGGCCTGCTCACGCCGGCGCAGGCCACGGAGCACTTTTTGAGCGGCTACACTGCGAAAGTCGCCGGCACGGAGATGGGCGTCAAGGAACCATCGGCCACGTTCTCCGCTTGTTTCGGCGCGGCGTTCATGGTGTGGGCGCCGACGGTCTACGCCGATCTCCTAGCGCGTAAGATCACCGACCACGGCGCCAAGGTTTGGTTGGTGAACACCGGCTGGACCGGCGGGCTCTCGGGCGTCGGCCGGCGCATCGACCTGGCGGCCACTCGCGCGATCTTGGACGCCGTCCACCACGGCGGCCTGGCGGCGGCGCCGCGGGTCCGCCACCCGGTTTTCGACTATGAATACGTCGTCGAATGCGACGGCGTTTCACCGGAAGTCCTCGACCCGTACAAGGCGTGGCCCAGCCGCGCCGACTACGACGCGGCGGCCGACGAACTGAAACGGTTGTTCGACCAAAACGCCGCGAAACACCAACGCGGTTGAACGAGTTCGGTCGACGAACGGAGCGCGGCGGCGATGGACGGACCTCGCGGAACGATCGAAGAACTGTCGCGGTTGGCGGAACGGTTGGTCGTCGGACTGCCCGATCCGCAACGGTCGTTGAACAACCTCCATCGACTCGTCCACCAACCCGGCGCCGCGGCCGTCGCGCCGGCTCTGTTCGCCGATTCCGAATCGCTGTACGGTCTGTTGAAACTCTTTTCACACAGTCAGTTCCTGGCCGACGCGGTGGTGAACGAACCGCCGTCGGCCGTCGACCTCTTCCGCCGGGCGGCCTTGGTGAAGTCGCCCGCGGAAATGACCGCGGAATTGACCGCCGAACTGGAACGCCGCGCTCCGACCAAAGATGAAGAAGTCTCCCTCGTCTTAGGCGCGTTTCGGCAGCGGGAACTGTTGTCGGTCGCCTATCGCGACGTCGTACTCGGCGACCCGTTGGAAACCGTGACCGAATGCGTGTCGGCGGTGGCGTCGGCGGTGGTCGACGCCGGCCTCGGCTGGTGTCGGCGGCGCCTGGAGGTCCGATTCGGCGTCCCGCGCACCTTCAACGGCGACGTCTGCCGCTTCGTCGTGCTCGGTTTCGGCAAACTGGGCGGCGGCGAACTGAATTACAGTTCGGACATCGATCTTTCGTTCGTCTACGACGCCGACGGCGCGACCGACG
>JBOFFD010001293.1:0-4071 GCA_051648425.1 Planctomycetia bacterium | reverse complement strand
GGGCGCCGGCCGGCGCCCGCCCTTACCCCGCGCGAACGAAGAAATTCAAGCAAAGGAAGCTCCATGCAGAGGAAGATGGCAACGGCCGCGATGATGCTGGCGCTGGCCGCCGGTTGCGGCGACAAGCCGGCGATGAAACCGGCCCCCACACCGGCGACTTCGACGTCCGCTTCGTCGATCGAAACGCCGAAGGTCGACACGCCGGCGCCGAAAGCCGACGCGCCGAAGACCGAGCCGCCGAAGGTCGACGCCCCGACGCCGAAGAAGGCGGAACCGCCGAAGTCGGCCGACGCCGGCAAGCCGGCCCCCACAGCCACGGAGGCCGTGAAGGCGGTCGCTTCGACCGACGGTAAGAAAAAGATCACCGGCGACTGGACGATGTGGGGCGGCACGGTCGACCGCAACATGTACAGCGAAACCAGCCCGGTGGCGCTCGATTTCGACCCCGAAGCCCCGAGCGACAAGCGAATTCTCTGGACCAGCAAGCTCGGTTCGCAAAGTTACGGGAACCCCACGGTCGCCGCCGGCAAGGTGCTGGTCGGCAGCAACAACGGCGGCGAGTTCCGCCCGAAACACAAGGGCGACCGCGGCTGCGTTCTCTGCTTCGACGAAAAGACCGGCAAGTTTCTCTGGCAGTTGACTCGCGCCAAACTGGCGCAGGGGCGCGTCAACGACTGGCCGGAACAGGGCATCTGTTCGTCGGCGGTGGTCGAGGGCGACCGCGCGTACGTCGTGACCAACCGAGCGGAATTGATGTGCCTGGATCTGAACGGCTTCCATGACG
The DNA here is from genome assembly GCA_051648425.1 of Planctomycetia bacterium. Taxonomy (GTDB): domain Bacteria; phylum Planctomycetota; class Planctomycetia; order Kolteriales; family Kolteriaceae; genus JBOFFD01. Next base: position 3,287 of record JBOFFD010001293.1, on the reverse strand, counting down.
ATGAAAACGACGGCCCGTTCGTCGACGAAGAAGACAAAGAGAAGGAAGACGCCGACATCGTCTGGAAGTACGACCTGATCGAAGAACTGGAAGTGTTTCCGCACAACCTCGCGACCAGTTCGCCGCTGTTGTACAAGGACAAAATCTACATCGTCACCGGCAACGGCGTCGACGAGGCCCATCTGAAAGTTCCCAGCCCGCGATCGCCCAGCTTCGTCTGCGTCGAGAAGTACAAGGGCGAACTGGTTTGGGAAGCCGACCAACCGTCGCGCGACTGCTACTCGCCTCGGCCGTTCAACAACATCCTGCACGGGCAGTGGTCGTCGCCGGTCTTAGTGATGGTCGAAGGCAAGGCCCAGGTCGTCTTCCCCGGCGGCGACGGCTGGTTGTACTCGTTCGACGCCGACGAAAACGACGACGGCAAGGGTAAGTTGATTTGGCGCTTCGACCTCAATCCGAAGGACTCGAAGGCGGAACTGGGCGGCCGGGGCGACCGCAACGAGATCATCGGCACGCCGGTGGCCGTCGGAACCACCGTCATCGCGGCGGTCGGCCAAGACCCGGAACACGGCGAAGGGGTCGGCTACCTGTACCGCATCGACGCCACGAAGAAGGGCGACGTCAGCCCCACGCTGATCGAAGTCGACGCGAAAAAAAACCCGGTCAAGAAGGACGGTAAGATCGTTTCCACGCCGAATCCGAACAACGCTCAGATGTGGGTTTACGGCGGCGTGAAGAAGGAAGGCGACGACGAGGAATTGGTTTTTCGGCGGACGATTTCGACCGTGTCGATCGCGAACGGTCTTATCTTCGCCGCCGACCTCTCCGGCTTCCTGCACTGCGTCGACCTGGAAACCGGCAAACGGTACTGGGAACACGACCTCTTGGCGGCGGTGTGGGGTTCGCCCATGTACGCCGACGGCAAGATCCTGATCGGCGACGAAGACGGCGATCTGGAAGTTCTTGAGGCCGCCAAGGAACTGAAGGTCGTGAAGACTTACAACTTCGGCGGGTCGATCTACAGCACGCCGGTGTTCGCCAACGGCAGGATGTTCGTGGCGACGCGGTCGAAGATCTTCGCCATCAACATCGCGGACTGACCATCGGGCGTCGCCGCTAAGATCGAGGAAAGCCCGTCGAGTGGTTTCGGCGGGCTTTTCTTTTTTCTTGGCGAAACTTTCGGTCCGACGTTGGGTTGATTGTTGCGGGGGCGGGTCCGACGAAAAACCGCGGAACGGGGGGAGCCGCCGCGGCGATTCGTCGGTCCGCCCCCGTTTTTTACACCGCTCGAATCAATTCCTATTTGGTCAGAATCAGCTTGTTATGCCGGGTGACCCGCAGGCGGTACAGGTCGTCGCCGTGACGGATGAGCAGTTCCGTTCGACCGGAAAGCAAATCGGCGCTGGGAACGGCGGCGGTGCCGGCGGAGGTCGGCGTCGACCCCAAGGGCGGCGAGGGACGGTCGGACGAGGGTGTGGACGGATTTTGCATGTTGGCCATCGGACCCACCGCGACTGAGACTCAATTTCAATGACTGTAGTGTAGCGGAAGCACCCGGTCGGCGTCAACTGGTCTTCATGGGAACGTCGGACGACTCGGACGGCTGGCAACAAGCACGGCCGGCCGAAACAATTCTGTCGGCGCGAAAGAAAAACGGCGTTCGGTGATCCACCAGACGCCGCCCTTGTTTCAACAATACCTTGGTGAAACCGCTCGGCCTATTCGACCGATTGGAGGTTTCGGGCGGCCGTCGGCATCATGGGGGCCGGGGCCGGCTCGGTGGCGGCGTTCGCCAAGACGCTGAGATACTCGCGGATGAAGTTGACCGTCGTGTCGATTTCGTCGGCCTGCACCAGCAGCAGGTCGCCGGGGCGGACCGACTTTAGGGCCGTTTCGACCGCCTTCAACGCGCCGCGGACTTCGACGACCTCTTCCGTAAGACGTGGTCCGGGAACGGCTTCGACGCCGTCCGGGCCGACCGCGCCGACGGAATCAATCCCCTGGCGGATCAGCCGGGAAATCTCACCCTCGGCCCGACCGCGGATGTACTGGTCTTCGTACAGAACGACCTGATGGAACGCCCGGCCGAGCAATTCGCCTTGACGGATCATGTCGACGTCGCGGCGGTCGCCGGCGGCGGAGTAGACCGTCCGCCGTCGCGCGTTTGGCAGTTTTTCAATGACGCCGACTAGTGCTTGCAAAGCCGACGGGTTGTGGCCGTAGTCGACGATGACCGTCGCGCCGTGCAGTTCAATGACGTTGAACCGGCCCGGCACCTGCTCCATGTTCGCGGTGAACGACTGCACGCGATTCCGCAGCAAGTCGAGCGGCAGGCCCAGCGACCACGCGGCGCCGATGGCGGCCAGGGTGTTTTCCACCTGGAACGGCACCCGGCCGCCGTAGGTGAGCGGCACGCGGTCGAGCGAAACCAAGTCGGTTTCGGTCGCACCCTCGGCGAGGACGACGACGTTGTCGCGGACGAACAGCGCCCGCCCTCCCTTTTCCCGGTGGGCGGCGATCACGGCGTTCCGATCGTCGACCGCGAAGTAGACGACCCGCCCCGGACAGTACTCCGCCATTCCGGCCGTCAAGGCGTCGGCGGCGTTGAGGACGGCGGCGCCGGTGGCGGCCACGGCTTCCACCAGCGTCCGTTTCACCTGCGCCAACTTTTCGGTAGTGTGGACGTCGGCCAGGCCGAGGTGGTCGCCTTCGCCGATGTTGGTAACGACCGCCACGTCGCAGCGGTCGAAGCCGAGACCTTCGCGGAGAATGCCGCCGCGGGCGGTTTCAAACACGGCGGCTTCCACGGCCGGGTTCATCAGCACGTTGCGGGCGCTCTGCGGACCGCTGCAGTCGCCCATGTCGATGCGGCGGTCTTCGATGTAGATGCCGTCGGTGCAGGTCATGCCGACCCGTTTGCCGGTGCCGCGCAGGATGTGCGCGATGAAACGGGTGGTGGTCGTCTTGCCGTTGACGCCGGTGACGCCGACGATGGGAATCCGACCGTCGTCGCCGTTGGGGAAGAGGTGTTCGACGATCGCCGGGCCGACGGCCTGCGACTGGCCAACCGAGGGCTGCACATGCATGCGCAAACCGGGGCTGGCGTTGACTTCGACGACCACGCCGTGCTGGTCTTCCAGCGGGCGGGTGACGTCGGCGGCGACGATATCGATGCCGGCGACGTCAAGCCCGACGATGCGGGCGGCTTCGACGGCGCGGGCCGCCACTTCGTGGTGGACGGCGGCGGTGACGTCGATCGCGGTGCCGCCGGTGCTGAGGTTGGCGTT
>JBOFFD010001292.1:0-3134 GCA_051648425.1 Planctomycetia bacterium | reverse complement strand
CCAGCAGTTGTTCGGCTCCGCCAGCGCCAAGCTCGACCAGATCAAGCCGGAGACCGCCGCCGCCGAACGGGCGCCGATCCTCGCCGAAGCGATCGCGCTGTTGCGGCAGGCGTTGCGGGCGGCGAAGCCTAGCGACGACCAAGACGCCGTCAACGACTGCCGCCTGACGCTGGTGTTCGCGTACGTCACCGCCCAACAGACCTACGAAGGCGCGGTGCTCGGCGAGTCGGTCGCCTACAACCATCCGAAATCGACCGCCGCCCCGCAGGCGGCCTATTTCGCCGGCGAAGCCTACGCGATGGCTTACGAACGGGCCGTCGAACTGAAGAAGGGCGGCGTCCCCTCACAGCCCGAAGTCGACGAAGCCAAGATCCGCGAGATGGTCGCCTACATGGCGAAGCTCTGGCCCGACTCGTCCGAAACCAACAAGCTGCGGATGACGCTCGGTCGGCTTGAGTTTTCGCAGCAGAATTTCGCCGACGCCGCCAAGGCCTTCGGCGACGTCGCCGCCCGTTCCGACCTTCGGCCCGAAGCCGACCATATGAGCGGTTTGGTGCAGTGGGACTGGTACAAGACCCTCAGCGTCAAGCCCGACGCCGACAAGGCCGAACTCGCCGACAAGCAAAAGAAGGCGAAGGAGGCGTTGAGCAAAGCCGGCCCTGCCTTGAAGAAGATCAAGCAGAACGCCTTGGACCGCATGACGCTGCTCAATGACGCCGTTCTGGCGGAGGTGCTGTTCCAGGAAGGCGCCGACGCCGAGGCGGTGAAACTGCTCGCGCCGCTCGTCGAACTTGTGGCGAAGAACCAGACGCCCGCGGACGTGGAGCAAGCGCTGAAGACCAACCTGCTCATCACCGCGCTGCAGATCTACATTCGCCAGAACAACCTGCCGGAAGCCGACAAACTGATGGACTTGGTCGCCGCCCAAAGCGGCTCCGACGCCGCCGGCAACATCACGGGCGTCTTCCTGAATCTGGCCGTCCGGCTGAAGGAACAGGTTGAACGGTTCAAGGCCGCCGGCGACGACGCCGCCTTGACGAAGACGATCGACGCCTTCGAAGCGTTCCTCGACCGCATCGCCGCCCGCGAGCAGGGTCAGACCATTCAGTCGCTGGTCTACATCGCCGACAACTTCGTCGAGCTGACCAAGTACAGCAAGGCGGTCGGCCTGTTGGAAAAAGTCCTCGCCGACCCCGCCGGCCAGGAAGACGCGAACAAGCCGTACGTCCTTCGCGCCCGCATGCTGTCGGCCAAGTGTCAGTCGCTTCTGGGCAACCACCCCGAAGCGATGAAGCTCATCGACCAGATGTTCCTTGAGAACCCCGGCGCCACCGACATCATGACCGAGCGCGGCCGGATTCTGACGGCGGCCGGGGAACACAACAAGGCGGCGGCGCATTGGCAGAAGATCGTCAAGCGGTTGAGACCGTCGCCGCAGAAGCCCGAAGTCTATTGGGAAGCGTGGCACGAATTGATTCAAGCGATTTCAAAGCTGGGGCCGGCCGGTGAAAAACCCCTTCGTAGCTACACGTCTTCCCTGGCCCTGGAACTGAATACGCAGCCGACCATTCCCGCCCGATGGCGCGAGACGCTGACGAAAGACGTCCGCGACATGGAGCAGCTGTTGGGGCTTCCCGCCGCCGAACTGCCGCCGGTGCAATGACTCTCTTTCCCGAATTTCGTCGACCGTTCCGTCGGACCGCCTTGCAAGCCTAAAGGATCTTACCTCATGCGTCGATCGTCAATGCTGGTCTGGGCCTCCGCCGCCGTTGTGGGATGCTTCGTGGGCGCGGCCGGCGCCGACGATGAAATTCAGTCCATCGACGACGCGGGCAAGAAGCTCGTCGCCAAAGGGACCATCCGCGAGGAAACGCCGAAACAGGTGACGATTCAGACGGCGACCGGCGCGAAGCAGATTCCCGTCAATCAGATCGTCGAGATCGACTACGACAAGACACCGCCGAACTTCACTCGGCTGCTCAGTGAGTACAGACTCGGCCGGTACCAAGAGGTTGCCGCGGCGGCGGCGGAAATGCTGAAGACCGAAATCGACCCCGAGAAACAGGAATACCTGTCCTATGCGACGGCGTTCCTCATCCTGCAGGCCAACGCCGAGCTGGCGATTCAAGATCCCAGCAACAAGGCCGCCGCCGAAGAGACGCTCAAGTGGTCGCAGAAACTGGTGCAACTCGCGCCGGAAAGCCGCCACTTCTACCCGATGAACGAATTGATGGGGCGGTTCTACCTCTCGACCGGCGACAATGAAAAGGCGGCCAAGGCGTTCGCCGTCTTGAGCGACGTCGAGTTCCCCGGCTACAAGGAAAAGTCGAAGGTCTACCAAGGCGTAGCCGCCCTGCGGCAGAATAAGGCCAAGGAAGCGGTGGAACTGTTGGACTCGGTCATCGCCGAGGCGGGTGCCTCGCCGGCGGCGAAGGAGCAGAAGAACGCGGCGGAAATTTACAAGGGCGAGGCGCTGGTGGCGCTCGGCAACGCGGCCGAGGCGGAGCCGCTGCTGCGCAAAGCCCTCGACGAGGCGCCGGCTGAGGCGAGCTACATCAAGGCCGTCGGCCGCAACGCCCTGGGCGACGCGCTCATGGCGTTGAAGAAGCCGGAAAAGCTGGCGATGCTCGACGGCTACATGTGGGTGAACGTCATGTATGACGACCACCCGGATCAACTCTCTCGCGCGCTCTTCCATCTTTCGCGGATTTTCACGACCATCGGCCAGAAGGATCGGGCCGTCCAGTGCGAAGCCCGCTTGAAGACCGAATTCCCCAACAGCGAATGGACGAAGAAGCTCGGTTCCGGCTGAGCGGCTCGACGTTTGGTTGGGGGCGCGAAAACAAACGCCGGCTTTTCAATGAGAAGGCCGGCGTTTCTGTTTTTTGATGATTGGTCTGGCGGGAGCGGACGAAGAGTTCGGTCGAACCCGGCGGGTTGCGCGGGGGAGGCCGAGGCTCAGGCGATCTTGGGAGTCTTCGAGAGAAGAATCTTCTTGAGACGCTTGCGAGCGGCGCGACGCCGGCGTTCGCTGGGCTTCTCGTAGTAGGCCGAGCGCTTCATTTCCGTCCGGATGCCACTGCGTTCGATCAACTTCTTGAACCGTTTGAGAGCCTGCTCAATCGATTCATGGT
>JBOFFD010001291.1:0-2114 GCA_051648425.1 Planctomycetia bacterium | reverse complement strand
GGGTGTTTTCGTCCAAGCCCTCGGCTTTCAGAAAATCCAACAGTCGGCCGACGTTTTCATCCACTCCCTTCACGCAGCCCAGGTAGTCGTGCATGTAGCGGTCGTAGCGCCAACGCACCAAATCCTTACCCGTCGGCGCGGCCTTGCGGTAGGCGGCGTTGCGCGGTTCGTAGTAGGCGTTCCACTCTTTCAGTTGTTCTTCATTCAGATTCGGCGGCGGAACGAGTTTGGCGTCGAGTTCGGTGAAGGTGCGGTCGATGCCCATGTCGTGGTCGGCGACCGCCCTGCTCCGGCCGGCGTAGTCGTCGAACAGCGTCGGCGGCTCCGGGTGGCGGCGGTCGCCGTCCCACCCCAGGTGGCGCAGCGCCGGCGCCCACTCGCGGTGCGGCGCCTTATGCTGAGCCATCAGTAGAAACGGCTTCGATTTGTCGCGGTTCTTCAACCAATCGATCGAAAAGTCGGTGACCAGGTCGGTGACGTAGCCGACGTGCTTCACTTTTTCGCCGTTCTTAATCATCGGCGGATTGTAATAGAGGCCCTGGCCCGGCAGGATGTGCCAATGGTCGAAACCGGTCGGATCGCTGTTCAAATGCCATTTGCCGATGACGGCCGTGGCGTAGCCCGCGGCTTGCAGCATTTTGGGGAACGTCGGCTGGGCGCCGTCGAATTTCGAGTTGGTGTTGTTGTAGAAGCCGTTGCGATGAGAGTACTTGCCGGTGAGGATGGTCGCGCGGCTCGGTCCGCAAATCGAATTCGTCACCAGGCAACGGTCGAAACGCATCCCTTCCCGGCCGATGCGGTCGATGTTGGGCGTTTGCAGCAGCCGCCGTTCGTCGCCGTAAGCGCTGATCGCCTGACAGGTGAGATCGTCGGCGAAAATGAACACGATATTGGGCAGCTTCGGTTCCGCCGAAACGGCCGTCGCGGCCGGCGTGAGAACGCACGTCGCCACTAAGAGGGAAGTAAAGACGGCGCGAAGCGGCATGGGGGAATCTCCTGGAAGTGATCGGCAGGTTTCCGACATCGGCGGCGAAATGGACGCAAGGGAACGGCGACGGCTGCGACGACGCTACGCTTCACGGTATGACCGCCCGCGGACGATGCAAGCCGACGCGCCGAGACGACCGACCGGGGGCGTCACGCCAAAAGGTCGCCCAGTTGGCTTCGGGATGGGCGAGCCGTCGGACGGTTTCAGCGTCGACCGACCAGCCGGTCAACTCCCGCAGCAGCGTTTCGGCTTTCCGTAACGGGTCGCTCAGCCCGGCCGGCCATCCGCTAGGCGCGGGCGGTCAAGCCGTCGTCCAGCTCCAGCCGGCGGTCCGCGGCGAATCCGACTTTCAGGCAGCCGGAACATCGGCAATGCCAGCGTTCCAGCCGGACCGGACCCACGGCCAAGCGCACGGTCCGGCCGCAGCGTCGCTTCAGACGCCGTCGGCCGCCGTCTGGACGACCTGTCCGAGGGCGGCGCGAAGCAGGGTGGCGGCCGGCGTCGAGGTCGTGCCCCTCGCAGCGGTCGAGGACGCGGCCGGGGGCGGCCGTCAGGGCGAGGTCGCGCAGTTGGGAAACGAAGGCGACCACCTGCTTGATAGCGGCGCGTTCGGCGTCGTCGCGGTATTCAAACGTCCCGGTCAGCATCGCATCCCACCTCATCCCCTGTCGCGTCCCCTGCCCCCCCTACCCGAAATCGCCGCCTAATTCCAGAAGCACACCCCGCGTATTCATCCCACATCGAGCGTCCGATTCGGTGGTTACCAAAAAATTTCGTCGCATTGCACGACTTTTGTTGCACGGTCCGTGTCGCCGCCGGTACGATGGAGGTGCGGTCTGGATACGCCGCTTCACGACCGCCGCCGATCCGTTCGCGGCAAAAGCGAGACGCCCACCCCGGATAAGGGGGCGTCGCCGACCAAGAAACACCACGCCATGCCGCGATCCTCGGCCGATGGACGTTCGTTGGATGAAGTACGTCCCAGCGTAAACAACGCCCCGAAATCCTCCTCGATACCACCCCCCCCCCGCCGCCTGCTTATCGAAACCCTCGAAGACCGCTCCGTCCCCGCCGCCCCAATCGGCCCGGAGTTTCAGGTCAACGATTTCACGACCAGCAATCAGTT
>JBOFFD010001290.1:0-8646 GCA_051648425.1 Planctomycetia bacterium | reverse complement strand
TTGCACCTGCTGCGGAACTCGGTGGACCACGGCATCGAACCGGCGGACCGGCGGTCGGCGGCGGGGAAGCCGATCGAGTCGCGGCTGCGGGTGGCGGCGTCGTACCAAGGGACGCAGATCGTTCTGGAGATCGAAGACGACGGCCGGGGCATCAACGCCGACCGAATCCGATCGGCGGCTCTGCGCGGCGGTTTCGCCACCGAGTCGTCGCTCGCCGCCCTCAGCGAAGCCGAAGTCCGCGAGTTGATTTTCCTGCCCGGCTTCTCGACCGCCGCGACCATCAGCGAGGTTTCGGGACGCGGCGTCGGCATGGACGTCGTCCGCAGCACCGTGGAACGGTTGGACGGAACGGTCGCGGTGGAATCGACGCCCGGCGTCGGTACGCGGTTCATCGTCCGACTGCCGATGACCCTCGCCGTCGCTCGCGCGGTGTTGGTGAAATCCGCCGGCCAGACGTTCGCCGTCCCCATCCAGGCGATCCAGCAGGTCATGCGGGTGCGTCCCGAAAGCATGGCCTCGGAGGCGGAAGGTCCCGCCCTTCGCTTCAAAAACGAATCGTACCCGTTGCGGAAACTGTCGGAGCTGCTCCAGCTGACGACGCACGGCGGCGACGCCGGCCCCATGCCGCCGGCGATTTTGGTGAAGGCCGGCGGCTTCCGGGCCGCCTTCGTCGTCGACCAGCTTCTTTCCGACCGCGAAATCGTCGTCAAGACGCTGGGGTCGCATCTGAAGAAGGTGCGCGGCCTCATCGGCGCCACCCTCTTGGGCGACGGCTCGGTGGTGCCGATCCTCAACACGGTGGAACTGTTGCTGCCGGCTGAACTGGTCGGCGGCCGCCGTCGCCCGACGGCCCCCCTCGATTCCGTGCGACCGCCGACCGCCGTCGTCAAGCTTCCCCCGCGCGACGAACCGCTCAGCGTCCTCATCGTCGACGACTCGGTCAGCGTTCGGCGGGTGCTCGGCAACCTCTGCCGCAACGCCGGTTGGCGGTCGACGGCGGCCCGCGACGGACTCGACGCGCTTGAAATCCTTTCGCAGATGCCGACTCCGCCCGACATCGTGTTGCTGGACGTCGAAATGCCGCGGATGGACGGCTACGAACTGCTCGGCACGTTGCGGTCGCAAGAGGCGTACCGTCGGCTGCCGGTGGTCATGATTACGTCGCGAGCCGGCGCCAAGCACCGCAACCAAGCGCTGGCGCTGGGGGCCGACGACTACATGGTGAAGCCGTACCAGGACCAAGATCTGCTGGCGACGATTCGCCGCCACACCCGCGCGTCCACTGCCGAGGAAACGCCCGCGGCCGACGCCGTCCTTGAACCGAACGCGGCCCCGGCGGAGTCGACCTGATGAGCCTCGACCAACCGGCTTCCTCCGTCCTCGCGTCGACCAACGAAGTCTTGGTGGTGCGCCTCCGCGCCGGGGGCGGCGACTACGCCTTCGACCAACGAAGCGTGAAGGCGGTCGTCGATGCGGCCGGCGCCGCCCCGACCACCGCCGACGACGCGCCGATCGTCGGTTGGTTGAACAACCACCCGGACCTGGGCGACGTACCGGTTTTCCGATTGACCGAAGCGCTGGAAAACCTCGGCCCCGGTGGATCGACGTGGGCGAAGACCGATCGACGGCGGTCTCGACTTGGAACGACCACGGGGGCGCTCCGTCCGCGACCGATGGTTGGCGCCGTGGTGGTCGTGGAGACCGTCGGTCGGACGTGGGGCGTGTTGGTCGACCGGGCGGAGGCGTCGCGAAAGGTGGCGCCGCAGTGCCTTCACCCCTTGCCGCCGGCGCTCGGCGTGGCGTCGCAGGGGCCGCTGCGGGCGGTGGCGGTGGTACCGCCCGACGAGGCCGACCGGCCGACCGCCGCCGACGACCGCCGCTCGGACGAAGCCGATCTGTTCCTGCTCCTCAACCCCGAAGCGTTGGCGGCCTGGGCCGACCCCGTCTCCCCGGACGCTTTTTCAGTGCCGCAATTGCCGTCCCGGCCGACGAAACTCGGCTCGGCCGCCCCGGAGGTGGGCGACGCGCCGGACGTGGGCGGCGACGACGCGACGCCGTTCACCAGCCGCCGTCGGCCGACGGTCCTACAGCAGATGGTGTCGTTTTCGATCGAAGAGACCACCGTGGTCGAGGGCCGACCGGTTCGGCTGCTGCTTCCGGTCGGTCAAATCGTCGAAACAACCGCGAAGCCGCGCTGGCGGTCGGTGGCTGGCTCGCGCAACGACGTGTTGGGCGTGGCAGCCTGGCGGCTCTGGCCGGTGGCGGTGGTCGATTTGGCGCGGCGGTTGTTCGGCGGTGCGACGCCCTCGGTCGACCTGCCGCGGCTGTTGGTCGCGCGGTCGAACGCCAACGCCCTGGTCGCGTTCCCGACTTCGGCCGACGTCCGCCACCACCGCGCCGCGCCGGCCTGCCGACCGATCGACGTGCCGGCTTCGCTGCCGGCCACCCTCATTCTGGGGGCGTTCCTGGCGGAAGACGCGGTCTACCTCGTCCCCGACCTCGCCGCCCTCGCCGCCGGCCGCTAGCGCGGTTCGGCCACGTTTTCTCGCACTGCTACGAGTCGATCGACCAAAACAAAACGGCGCGGACGGTTCCTGGGAACCGGCCGCGCCGCCGTAGGATCGATTTTCAGCGACCGCGACCGGGTGGTCGCCGTTCGGCTACTCAGTCGAGGTCGGAGAAGGAAAGCAGGGCGGCGTCGACGGCCGACGCCGACAGCCGCGTCGACTTCGCATCGGCCGAATCAACCGCAAGCAGGGCGGCGGCCGGAGCGGCGGCGGCCGACCGGGAAATCGGGCCGACGGTGGGGTTCGACGGACCGACGACCCGCATCCGAGCGCGGCCGGCCTGCGAACTGAACGACAACGGATTCGAGCGGAGCAGCGTCTTCAAATTGACGTTGCGGCCGGCCGTACCGATCGACTGGTCCCAGACGCGGAAGCGGAAGTTGACCGAACCGCGGAACCCGGCGTTCGGCACGAACCGGATCCGGTCGGTGGACCGCAGCAGCCGGCTGCGGCCGGAGTCGGTCCGACCGAACAGTTTCCAGGTTCGGCCGCGGTTGGTCGAAAACTCCCAGGTGCCGCGATTGCGATTCGACAAGCCGAAGATCGCCACGCCAAGCAGGTCGCCGTCGCCGTCGCTGGCTCGGTCGCCCAGCACGCTGGCGATGGTGAAGCCTGACTGGCGGACGGAGTCGTTGCGGACGTTCGGCAGTTGGACGATGCCCGAACCGGTGAAGACCGGCCGATCGGTGGCGGGCAGGACGGTGATGAGGTTGGTCGAGGCCGACCCGCGGAGGGCGGCGTCGGTGGGGACGCTGTTGGCGGAGACCGTCGCGGGCTGGACGGTGAGCGAGGCCGCGCCGTTGAAGTTCGCCGGCGGCAGATACCGTAGGCCGGCGGCCGCCTGGGCGACGGTGACGAACGAACCGACGGGCACGGGCGTGACGCCGTCGGCCAGGAAGAGCGAGCCGCCCGAGAGGCCCAAGATCTTGAAGTGGGTGGCCGCCAAGTTGTTCAGCACGCCGAAGGTGACGACGATCGGACTGCTGAGGGTGTCTTCCAGGGTGGTGACCGACGAGACGGTGGCGGCCGCCTTGTTGATCTGGAAGATCTGCGAGGCGTTGAAGGAACCGTTGCCGGCCCCGACGCCGCCCAAGGGATTGTTGAGCAGGTCGACGATGCTGTCGTTGTCGATGACCAGAAGTTGCAAGGTGCCGCTGCCGTTGCCGGTGGAGACCGTGACGGTGTAGACCGAGCCCGAGCCGGTGACGCTCAGGATTTGCGCGCCGCTGATCGAGCCGGAGGCGACGAGAGCGAAGTCGGACAGGTCGACGCCGGTGAGGAACTGGTCGAAGGTGACGGTGTAGGTCACGACGGCGAAGTCGGTGGGGTTCGTCTGGCCCGCGGCCCGCAGGACGGAGACGACCGCCGGGTTGAAGCGTTCGATGATGTAGGTCGGGCCGGAGGCGCTGCCGTTGCCGAGGCCGGCGCCGCCGAGCGGGTTGCCGGCGCTGTCGGTGATGCTGTCGTTGTCGATCAGGTTGAGGGTCAGCGTGCCTTCGCCCAGACCGGTGGTGACGGTGACGGTGTAGACCCGTCCCGAACCGGAGACGACGAACGACTGCCCGTTGATGCTTTGGGTGGCGACGAGTTGGAAGTCGGAGACGTCGACGCCCTGGACGTCGTCGGAGAAGGTGACGGTGTAAACGACGGTGTTGGCCGCCGTGGGGTTGGGGCTGGACTGAATGATGGTCGGCGCCGTGGGCAGGGTCTTGTCGACGGTGTAGACTTCGCCGAGGAAGTCGTCGTCGCGGTTGGGCTGAATGTTGCCGCCGAGCGGGATGGCCGGATTCAGACTGCTGCGAATGGAGTTGTCGTCGACGAGGACGAGACGCAGCGAGCCTTCGCCGGCCGCCGGCCCGGTGCTGACACGGACGGTGAAGGCCGTGCCCAGGGACGAAGCGATCGGGGTGACGGAAAGAACGCGGGGTCGATCGGGCGGCGCGACGTTCAAGCCGCCGGTCGGGTCAATCCGGAAATCGGAGGCGTCGAGGCCGTTGACCGCTTCGCTGAAGGTGACGGTGTAGGTGACTTCGGCGGCGTTGGTGAGCGGCCCGGAGTCGGCGGTGATCGACGCGACGACCGGCGGCGAGAAGACGACCTTGTTGGTGCTGGAAGTCGGGCCGACGGCGTCGACGGTGCGAAGCTTGCCGAGGGCCGTCACCTCTTCGGAGATGAAGATCAAGTCGTCGTCGTTGGAACCGAGAATGTTCAGGGTGTTGATGCCGGCTTCCGGCTGGCGGATGTACTCGACGTAGTTGGCGAGGTTGTTAGTGTCGGAACCGAGCGAACTATCGAAGATGCGGACGACCAGATCGTTGCCGGACATGGTCGGTTCAAGTGTGAGGCGAAGGAAGTCGGGATCGACGTCGTTGCCGACGAGACTCTTGGACAAGTCCACGGTGATGTCGAACAAGCCGCCGCCGACGCCGTTGATGTCGGTGCTTTGGAGGATGAATTGGTTGAAGAAGGAAACCTGGGTGTAGCGGCCGATTTGGTCGGTGCGACCGTTCACCCCGACTCCGGTCGCCAAGCCGGCGATGACGAGATTCGGCGACCCCATAGGCCCGATGTCTACGAAGAGAGGCGAGCCGGAGTCGCCGGCGATCGCGTTGACGCCGCCGAGGGACACCGGCCGCGCGCCGGAGGAGTCGACGTCGACGGTGTCGAGTCCGCCTTCAATGAACAAGACGGTGTTTTCCGCCAATAGCCTCGTCATCATGGGGCCTGGACGTGTCGTCAAGTTGGTGATCGTGAAGTTGTTGGAGTTGAGGCCGATCAAGCCCGGAAAAGTGATTTGGTAGAACCCGGGAACGCCGGTGACGATAGCGGCCATCGTTCCGAAGAGGTTGTCGACCGCCGTTTGCACGGTGAGGACCGTTGCGTCGAATCGGATAAACTGCGTACGCAATTCGACGACGCCGTCGTTGTCGAAGTCGGCGGTATAGTTTAAGACGACTTCGCCGTCATCCGCACGGCCGTCGACGGCGATGGTGAGAACGTCGGGGGCGACGATATTGGTTCCGACGCGCAGGACCGGTTGACCGCCGTTCTGAAGAGTGCGGACGGTGATGAACGGTTCCGCGACTTGATCCTGCCGCATGCCCCCATTATTGCGGAGCGGATTGACGGCGGCGGCGACATTGCCCGGGCTGGTGAAGTCGGGGACGAAGAAGGGAACCGCCGAGCTGAGTTTCGTCGAGCCGGGAAGCGGGTTGATGATCAACTGGTTGAAGTTGGTCCGCTGGCCGGTGAGGAACTCGACCTGGAAAAGCCGATTCGGTTGGCCGATCGGCGGGGTGTCGAGCCGGGTGACCGACAAGTTGGCGCTCGGCCCGGTGAACAGCGACCGGATCGCCTGCTCGATGGCGGCGGACGAAGCATTCCAGTTCAGGAGATCGCTTTCACGGTAGCCCGCGTCGTCGGTGAAACCGATGCGATACTGGCCGCCGCGGGGCACGTTGTCGATCAACGGGTTGTCGTCTTCGTCGCCGTCGCCGACGAGGATTTCTTGAAACTCTTCGCGCGTCGGAGTGAACTGCGATCCGCCGCCGGCGGCGGTGTTGCCGTATCCCGTGACGTAGACATTCGAGTTCGTCGGATCGGGGTCGGCGTCGGACAAAAGCGCATACGACTTGGCCCCGAACGGGGCGAAGTTGTCGAGCGTGAGGATCGCCAGGTCATTGCCGTCGCGGGGGTCGCCGGTGTAATTCGGGTGAATGAAGATTTTGCCGGCGGGGATCGTCACTTCCTGAATGTTGCCGTTGTTTCCGTTGGCCGATTCCGGCGGCAGGGGAGACTGTCGCGGCAGGTAGAAGGTGACGTCCACCGAGGAATCCAACGCGAAACCTTCGCGCCGCGTCGAGATCGACGTGCCGACGTTTCTTAGGCTGAAAATGTTCATCGGCTGAACATTTTGGCCGCTCAGATCGTTGAGGAAATAGATGTCGAGAACGCTGACGTCCCCCACGTCGAAACCTCGCCATTCGACCTTGATGTTTTCACGACCCGACGTCGTTCCCTGGACGAGCGTCAATCCGTTGAGCGCCGTTTGCAGGGCCGCCGCGTCGCTGATGCCCCCGAGCGGCCCAGCGTTCACGCCGCTGAAGGGCAGCGATCCCGTTTCTTCAAAACGGCCGTCGGGGAGATTGAACCGCATTCTGTACTCGCCGGACGTCGCCCCGATGAGAAGAATGGTCTGAACTTCACCGACGACCAAGCCTGACGCGCTGGTGAGGACGTGCCGACTTCCGGCGCTGCCGGCGGCATCGCGGTTCAGCAGAACGCCGGTGCTGAAGAAGTTGATCGGCTCTGGCGTGGTATTGTTCGCGCCTCGGAAGATGTTCGAGTTCGAGTTTACCGTCACCACGCCGGTCATGTCCGTGCCGAGTTCGGTTTGACTTCCGTCGGGTTCGCGGAACGTGCTGTCCGCGAAATTCCAGACCGGCGGCACCGAACCAGCCCCGATGACGGGGGTCGTGCGGTCTTCCAGCATTTCCAATCGCAGCGGATTGGCGGTTGGGCGGCCGTCGCGGGCCGACGGAGACGTCCGCTTCGCCGACGGGGATCCGATAGACAACCAGGACGGAGAGGATGGCTGTTGAGCCATGGAAGTCGTTCCTCGGGAAGCAAGGTCTTGGTGCGTTGCGCCGCTCTGGTCGAACCGCGTCCGCCGCGATCCGGTGTACATGGACTTTCGGTCGGTCGACTGCCGCCTCGGGATCGGCCGCGAGGCCCGGTTTCGGGCGCGGCCGGTTGCACCGGCGGAAGTCTGCCGACTTGGCTTCGCAGCCGACGACGTTCGTCGGCGACGCTGCCGCCGTCGAACGACGTTTCCTCCTTGGTCCTATCGGCAGGCGAGCCGAATCGGCCCACCGCCGACGCCGCGATTCCTCGACGGGTTTCCGAGGGGCGTCGACCGTCGTCGCTACAGTCGATGGATCCGGCGTGCCGCGTCTTTTTAGACTGCGGACCGTGGCGGAGAGTTCATTGAAACAAGGTCCGGTAGGGTAGGGGCGTCGCCGGGAAAATACGGACAGCGCCACATGAAGTTTTTTCGTCCAAGCTGAATCACAACCTGTTCAACATTGGAAGCGACAGGTTTTGAGACGGGTCGGCGCCGCGGAGAAGACCCAACCAGGAACTGTCGTCCCCGGCTCGGCTCCAACGCGTCACGTCAGCATGTACAGGATCGCGCCGCAGTTGCGGCAGAAGACCAGTCGACTGTTGCAGACATCGATCCATTTTTGGTCGGTTTGCTCGGCGAAACAGGCCTGGCAGGTTTTGTCCTTGCAGCCCGACATCGACTTTTCGCCCCTGGCTTTGGCGACGCGCGCGTACTCGCCCATGAACTGCGGGTCGAGGTTCTTTTCGCACTCCAGCCGGCGCTTCTCCATGATCTCGATCTGGCCGGCCACTTTCTGCATCGTGTAGTCGTGTTTTTCCTTGAACTCGGCGAACTTCCCCTTCAGCGCGCCGAGCACGGCCTCGGCCGACTTCACTTCCTCGGCCTTCGACTCCACCACGTCGAGAAAACCAAGAATCTCTTCCTGAAGAGTATTGTTGGCCGTCTGAAACCGTGCGATTTCCTCGGTCAGCGCCTGGTATTCCTTGTTGTTCTTCGATTCGAGCTGTTTGCCTTTAAGGTCCTTGACCTTTTGTTCGCCGATCTTCAGCGTCAGTTCGCGTTGGTCGGCGTCCATGCGCAGCTTGCGGTGGGCGTCGCGGGTGGCGGCCAGCGACGCCTCGGCCTTCTCGACCTCCCCTTGCTTCACCTTGAGGACCATCGGCCCCCGCTTCGACTGCGTCCGAAGGTCGGCCAGTTCGACCAAGACTTCGTGCAATTCCCGCAACGAAACGGAGGCTGCCGACAAGAGTGTTCCCTTCGGTTGGAGACGGTCGTTCCCAAGGCGGCGGCCGACCGGATCGGCCGACGCCGCGTTAGCGGATTAAAACTCTTCGTTCGAGATCGTTTCGCGGCCGGCCCGCGTCGCCAACGCCCGCATGACCCGGCCGTCGACCGACTGCGAGATGCCGCGCACCGAGCCGTCGCCCATGACGAACTGCACCGTGCCGCCGTGGT
>JBOFFD010001289.1:0-3121 GCA_051648425.1 Planctomycetia bacterium | reverse complement strand
CTTACTTTAGCCGACAGGCGAATGTCTGTAGGGCTTCAACTGCTGTTTCGAGACCGAAAATGGGTGTTTAGGGGCTGTAAACCGCCATCTCAGGCCCACAAATCGTTCTAACGAAAGCTAAAGTAAGCACCATTGGGCGGAACGCCCCCACCACAAGGCTTGCAAGCCGTTCAGGTCTTCCGCCATTACACCTGTGTCTGAATACTTCCAGCGGCGCGCCGAAACCACGTCAGTCGGTCGGCGGCGGGGCGTCGGCGGGCCAGCGGTTGGTGCGGTGCAGGTGGTCGCGCAGTTCGTCGATAAGGGCGGGCGGCAGCAGGCCGTCGATCGATTCGCGGTCGAGGTCGGCGGCGTGGACCGCTTCGTCGGCGTGTTCGTCGAGGAACGCCTCCCACAGCCGGGCGCCGCGGACCACCGCGAGGGTGCGACGCCAGCCGGCGTCGGTCCAGCCGACCGTCGGGTCGAACGAGTCGCCGCCCAGCGTCAACAAGCCGTCCCGTTCCAGGTCGACGGCGGTGCGGCGCGTCTTGGCGGCGGGGTGTTTCGCGCCGCCGTTCCACGACCGCAGGTTTCGCGGTTCGCCGCGCTCCCAGCGGTCGTACAGGGCGGCCAGGAAGCGGCGTTCGTGCCAGGCGCGGGTCAGGCGGCGGTGGGCGGCCCAGCGGGCGACGACGCCGCGGCGCGGCGCGAAGAGGAACGACGCCAGGAACAAGGCGCTGGCGACGAGGACGATGAGCGGGCCGGCGGGCATGAGGCGGTAGGCCGCGCTGACCGACGCGCCGCCGACGCCGACGGCCAGGCCGAAAACGGCCGACAGCGTCAGCATGAGGCCGAGGCGGTCGGTCCAGAAGCGCGCCGCCGCCCCCGGCAGGATCAGCAGCGCGGCGGTCAACACCACGCCGACGGCCGGCAGACCGATCACCACCGTCGCCGCCACCAACACCATGAGCGCCAAATCGAGCGTGCCCACCGGCCAACCCTGCACGCGGGCGAAGGGGGGGTCGAAGGTCACGAGTTTGAATTCTTTGTAACACAGGATGACGATAAGACAGCAGAAGACGGCGACGGCGGCGATGAGCTGCACTTCGCCGGCGGTGATGCCGGCGGTCTTGCCGAAGATGTAAGAATCGAGGCCGGCCTTCGCCCCCAGCGTCGAGCGATTCTGAATGAGTCGGCTCAAGACCACGCCGACGCCGAAGAAGACCGACAGCACGATGCCGACCGCCGCGTCCTCTTTGACGCGGGTGTACTTTCTTAGACCGGCGATGAGCGCCACGCCGAAGACGCCCGACGCGAACGCGCCGAAGAGCAGCGCCGGCAGCGACCGGCCTTGATCGACGCCGACGGCGTTCAAGAAGGCGAGGCCCCACGGCCCGCCCGACAGCCATTCGACGACTAAGAACGCCAGGCAGATGCCGGGCAGTGCCGCGTGGGCCAGGGCGTCGCCCACCAGCGCCCGCCGCCGCAGGACCGCGAAGCAGCCGGTGAGGCCGGCGGTTGCGCCCAGGAGTCCCACCCCCGCCAACACGATTAGCGTGTTGTAGGGCGGCCATTCCAACGCCGCGACGACCGGGGGCCAGGCCGCGTCGGTCACGGCGTCGGCCCCCGTTGCTTAATCGCCTCGCCGACGGCGTCGAGAATCGACAGCCGGCGGCCGTACGCCCGTTGCAGGTTTTCCGCGGTGAACGCCTGCGCGGTCGGTCCGCTGGCCACCACCCGCATGTTGAGCAGGACGACGCGGTCGAAGTACATCGGCGCCGTGCGTAAGTCGTGGTGGACCACCACCACCGTCTTACCCTGGGACCGCAGTTCGCGGAACAGGTCGAAGATGGTGCGTTCGGTGGCGGCGTCGACGCCGGCCATTGGTTCGTCCATGAAGTACAGGTCGGCCTCTTGCGCCAGCGCCCGCGCCAGAAAAGTCCGCTGCTGTTGGCCGCCGGAAAGCTGGCCGATCTGTCGGTCGGCGAAGCCTTCCATGCCGACCCGCGCCAGGCAGTCGCGCGCCCGGGTCTTTTCCTTCGGCCCCGGCCGACGAAACCAGCCGAGCGACCCGTAGGTGCCCATGAGGACGGCGTCCAACACGCTGACGGGAAAGTCCCAGTCGACGCTTTCGCGCTGCGGCACGTAGCCGATCCGCCGTCGCGCCCGGGAGATCGGCCGACCGAACGCCTCCACCCAACCGCTGGCCAGCGGCGTCAAGCCTAAGACGGCTTTCAGTAGCGTGCTTTTGCCGGCGCCGTTGGGGCCGATGACGCCGACCAGCGCCGGCTCCTCCAGCACTAAGTCGACGTTCCACAACACCGGCTTGCGATGATAGGCGACGGTCACGTCGTGGACGTCGAGCACGGGGGGCATTCGGGAAGGATCCTCTCTAGACGGCGCGCCGCGGTCGGGAAGGCGACGGCTTCACCGCAGCGCGTCGGCGATCACCCGGGCGTTGCCGCGGACCATGCCGGGGTAGTCGCCGGCGGTTCCGTCGGGCGGTCCCAGGGCGTCGGAATGCAGTTCGCCTCCGACCTTCACCGTGTGGCCGCGGGCGGCGCACCCTTCCAAGAGCGCCTGCACGTTGCGGTCGGACACGCTCGATTCGACGAACACCGCCCCGATCTTCCGATCGACCAGGAACACGACCAAATCGTTGACCTCGGCGACCCCGGCTTCGGCGTCGGTGCTGACCCCTTGCACCCCGCGCACCTCGACGTCGTACGCGCGGCCGAAGTAGTGGAAGGCGTCGTGGGCCGTCACTAAGACGCGGCGGTCTTTCGGAATCGTCGCCAAGAGCGCGCGGACTTCGGCGTCGAGCTTCAACAGCTCATCTTTGTACCGCGCGGCGTTGGCGTGGTAGTCGGCGGCGTGGGGCGGGTCGACCTCGGCCAACAGGTCGGCCGTCGGCTTCAACGTCTCGGCCCATAGCGCCGTGTCAAACCAGACGTGGGGGTCGTCGGTGCCGCCGGGGGTTTTCAACAGGCGGGCGGTGTCGAGCGCTTCGCCGAGGGCCAGGGTCTTTTTCTTCTTGGCCAGCCGATGGAAGAGGTCGGCCATCTTCCCTTCGAGGTGCAGACCGTTGTACACGACGACGTCGGCCGCGCTCAACGCCGCCACGTCGCCGGGCGACGCCTTG
>JBOFFD010001288.1:0-6226 GCA_051648425.1 Planctomycetia bacterium | reverse complement strand
CGGCATCAACCTGTTGTGGCGGTCGTCGGAGTGGTCGGTGCGGGAGTCGGTCCGAAACGCGACGGCCCTCGCCAAAGAGCGAGGGTATCGGTCGATCGCCTTCCCGCTGGTCGGCGCCGGCTCGGGCGGCGGCAGGGCGGAGCGGGTGCGGGTGCGGGAGTGGATGCGCGACGAATTGCAGCACATCGACTACGACGGCGTCGTGGTCGTGGTGCGGTACAAGCAGGTTGAACCAGCGGCCACCGAGTGACGCCGTTCAGCGAACAGACGGCGTTCTGATGGAGCAGTGGATTCGAGCGTTGGTCGCTCGGATTGACGCACGCCCCGGCCGAACCAAAAGGCCGACTCGGTTCTCAAACCGAGCGGATGAGCTTGGTCGTTCCTTGGCGGAGGGCTTCGCGGGTGGAAGTCGGTTGGTTGACGGCGTTCTGGATTAAGCCGCCGTTCTCGCACGGCCCTCTCGGATTCGGGGTCACGGCTTGGTCGTTTGACGACGCCCTCGGCATCATCCACGCCTTTGACTTCGGGGCATACCTGCCTGAAGACCTGGCCGGGGTTCGCGTCACCGAAGGCGTGACCATCGCGGAGTTGGAGTATCGGCACGTGGTCGCCAACATGGGGCCGATCGCCATTCGGGGAATGTGGTATCCGTTCGCGGCGCTCGGCGTTCCAAGGTGGGCCGACGAACGCCGAGCCAATGGTTACACCTGATCGGTTACCGCGGTCGATCGCCAACCCGCGCGGCGCAGCAGCGCTCTTAATCGCGCGACCAACTCTACCGGGTCCGGCAGTTTGATGAGGTAGTCGTCGGCGCCGGCGTCGAGCGCTTCGGCCTTCTGGCGCGGGTCGTCGTTGCTTGACATCGTGACGATCGGCACCATCGCCGTCGCCGGGTTCTCGCGCAGGCAGCGGATCACCTCCAGGCCGCCAACCTTCGGCATCACCATGTCGACGATCACCACCGCCGGCGCCAGCGCCGCGACCGTCTCGGCGGCGTTGCATGGGTCGGAATGGTGGTGCAGCTCGAACTCCGGCGCGGTCGCCAAGAGGCGCCGCATCGCCGCCGCCACCAGCGGCTGGTCGTCGATCAGCAGGATGGGGATTTTTTCAGTCGTCATGCGGACCCCCGGTCGAACGCTCGGTCGACGGCCGGCGGGTTGCCTCCGGATCACACCTGCGTAGGTTTTCGTGTATGGATTTTTCGGCTATTCTCGACGAATCGGCTCGGAAACACCCGGACCGCCCGGCCCTGACCGCCGGCGACCAGTCGCTCACGTTCGGGGAGCTGGCGGACCGAACGGCCCGGCTCGCGGGCGCTTTGGTCGGCCTCGGCTTCGCGCCGGGCGACCGCCTCGCCGCGCTGCTGCCGAACGGCCCCGACCTGATCGTCACCCTCTTGGCGGCGGCGCGGGCCGAGCTGATCCCCGTCCCCATCCTGCCGACCTTCGCCCCGCCCCAGGTCGGCTACATCCTGACGCACAGCGGCGCGCGGGGCCTCGTCGCCTCTCCGACGCACCTGGCCAACCTGCCGGCAGAAGTCCGCGCGTCGCTCGATTTCCTCGTCGCAACGGCCCCTGCGCCGGGTGCGATCCTGTTGGAAGAACTGCTTGCCGCGCCGCCCATCGCCCCGGTGCGCACCGCCCCCGACCCGATCGGCCTCATCCTGTACACCTCGGGCACGACGAGTCGGCCGAAAGGCGTTGCGCACTCGCAGCGTCGGATGGCCCATCGGGTCGATCTGTTCGTCGACGAACTCGGACTGACGGCCTCCGATTCCACCCTGGTCGCCGCCTTCGCCGGGCGCCCCGCTCTTCTGCTGGGGCAAATCCTGCCGATGCTGCGAGTGGGCGGGCGATTGGACCTCCTCTCGGCGCCGGACCCAGTGGCGTTCTGGGCGAAGTACGCGGCGACCCGACCGACGTACATGCTCACGTCGCCGGGCATGGCGATCGACTTCGTCGACCACCCGGCCGCAGCGGCCGCCGACCACGCGCGGCTTCGCTATTGGATCACCGGCGGCGACAAAGTCCCGCCGCTCTTACACCGCCGAACGGCCGAGGTCGTCGGCCGGCCGCTGCTCGAAATGTGCGGAATGACCGAAGCGGGCTTCTACGCGATCAACCCGCCGACCGGGCCGATCAAGGTCGGTTCGATTGGTCTGGCGATGCGCGGAGTCGCCGTCCGTCTCACGGCCCCCGACGGTTCCGACGTACCGCCTGGCGAAGTAGGCCACGTGGTCGTGCGCACGCCGGATTTGATGGTCGGCTACTGGAACGACACGCTGCAGACGCACCGCGTGTTGCGGAACGGCTGGCTCGACACCGGCGACCTGGCGCGGGCCGACGACGACGGCTACCTGTGGTTCGTCGGCCGCGACAAAGACATGATCGTGCGCGGCGGGGCGAAGGTGGCGCCGGCGATGGTCGAGGAAGCGCTGACGGCCCACCCGGCGGTCGCCGCGGCGGCGGTCGTCGCACGGTCGGACGCACGCTACGGCCAACTGCCGTTCGGCTTCTACAGCCTCCGCGACGGCCAGTCCGACCCCGGCCCGGAGGCTCTGACGGACTGGCTGGCGGCCCGGCTCGACGCCACCTCGGTCCCCGTCGGTTTCGCGCTCGTAGACCGATGGTCGACGACGGATCAGGGAAAACTCGACCGCGCGAAGCTGCAACGACTGGCGGACGAACTTTCGGCCGAGCGGTAGTCGGACGCCGTGCGCGGCCGAGGTCATAGAATATCACCACTAACCCCAGTGGAATTGCTGCGTCATGACACCGAATGGACGGTCGCCGCCACCGGCGAGCGCCGCTGCGTCCCAAACTGCCCGTCCAACTGATATTTCAACGGGACTGACAGAATCGAACGGCCCTGCCCTGCTTCACCCCGCCCTTGACGCATTCCCGCGACGGGTTTAGCCTTAACAACCGGGGTTCGTCCGTCGCCGCATTTTTGGGAATCGGACGATCGATCCGCGGAGAAACGACGCCGTGCCGACCGAACCGATCGCGCCGTCCAAATCAAGACGGGCGTTCGCCGCCGACCGCCGACGGCTGCTGGCGTCGACCGCCCTCATCCTCGGGCTTTCTCGGCTCGACGCCATCGCCGATGAACCCCTCCTACCGACGCCGGACGACGCCGCGAAGGATCCCGACGATTTCGCCGACTCGGCCCATCGCGGACTTCGCTGGCTCGCGTCGATGCAACGGACCGACGGTCTGTTCACGTACGGTTGGCTGCCGGATTTCAACAAGCCGCTGCCCGACGACAACTGGCTGCGGCAGGCCGGAGCGGCCGCTGCGCTAGCGCGCGGGGCGGCAGTGCATCCCGAACTGGAAGCGGCGGCGCTGCGGGCCGTTGCGGCGATCGTTGAGCAGGGAACGGCGCCCGACCCGGCCGTCGCCGGCATGGTGCGACCGAATCTGCCGGCGTCGGAGGCCAATCCGACGGGGTTCGCCGGGCTGGTGCTGCTGGCGGTCGCCGAACTGCCCCGGCCGACGCCCGCCCTGGCCGCCGCCGGCGAGGGGTTGGCCCGGTTCATCGCCGGCCGCCGCCGCGACGACGGCTCGCTCGACGTCAGTTCATCGCTGGAGGGCGACGGCGTCGATCGGCCGGACTCGGTCGACTTCTATCCCGGCGAAGCTCTGTACGCGCTGATGCGCAGCCACGCCCGCCGGCCGGCGGCGTGGAAGCTGGAAGCGGTCGCCAAATCCTTTTCCTTCTATCGCGACCATTGGGCGGCGCGGAAATCCGCCGCCTACATCCCCTGGCAGACGGCCGCCTTCGCCGAGGCGTACGCCTGCACCGGCGAATCGACCTATGCCGACTACGCCTTCGCCATGACCGATTGGCTGCTGCCGTTGCAGTACACCGCCGACGACGAAGTCGACCCCGGGTGGCTGGGCGGCTTCGCCGTCGAACAGGCGGGTCGAAAACTGTACGCACCGCCGGGGGCGACCACCGGCAGCTATGCCGAGGCGTTGGTGGAAGGGTTGAAGCTGGCGGAGCGCGTCGGCGACCGCGACCGGTCGGCGCGCTACCGCGGCGCGGCGACGGCCGCCCTCCGTTTCCTTCGTTCCGTCCAGTTCGACGCCCGCACCGCGACGCACTGGCAGCCGTGGTATGCGGCGAAGATGGACGGCGCCGTTCCCGGATCGGTGGTCGACGGCCTGTTGCGAATCGACTTCACCCAGCACGCGGTGTTCGCCTGGCTGCATTTCCCGGCCCAACCGGGCGGACCCACCGAACCCAGCGGCCGAAGGAATCTCGCCGTCGATCCCGCCTTCGACGCCAAGCGAACCGGCCGTAAACGCACCCGTTGAGGAATTTCGTCGTATGGAAGCGAATCGGCCGATTTCGTCGTCGACGACCGTCGAACCATGTGGGTTCGACTGGGCCGGCCTGCGCTTCGCCGGCGAGGCCGCGCTGGCGGCCGACGTTCGCCGGCTGGCGATCGTCCAGCCGCTTCTCGCGCGATGGTCGCGGTGGACCGACGTTTTTGGAACGGCCGCCGCCGTCCGAGCGGCCAAGGCCGAGCCGGCGACGCCGACCCTGTACGCCGACGTCCACCAGGCCGCCGAAACGGTCGCCGCCCGCTTCGGTCGTCCGGTCATTGGATCGGTTTCGGTCTTCCCCGCCGCCGAGCAGATCGCGGCCTGGCGCGACGAATCGATCGGCGACGACGGCCGGTCGCTGGACGTCGTGGCGTCGTCGGCGTTGGTCCAATCGCTGTCGGCCGACGAATTGTGTTTCGTCTTAGGCCGACTGGCCGCCCGGCCGTTGCTCGACCAGATTCCGTTCTTAGGCGACCCGACCGCCGGCTGCGAGGCGTCGCCGGAGATCCTGCTCGTCCGCGGCCTCGGCAAGCTGCAGGAGTTGACCGCCGACCGCTTCGGCCTGGCCGCCAGCGGCGACTGGACCACGGCTGCCGGTGCGTTCGTCAAGTGGCAGCTCGGCGCGGCCGCCGCCGAGGTCGACGACTGCATCCAGCGGTTGTTGGAAACCGATGTCTCCGAAGAGGACGCCGTTCTGGGCGACGATTCGTTCGCGTTTCTCGCGGTGCGCTTCAAGGCGATGAAACAGTTCGCGGCGTCGGAGCGGTTTCAATCGTTGCCGACGGCCGTCGAGCCGCGGGAAAGCGCGCCCGATTTCGCAACCGCCGAAGCTTCCGATGCGGACGCTCTCTTCGCCGACGACTTTGATTCGGTCGATATGGACGACGGCGTCGAACCTGCGGCTGCCGAACCTGCGGCGGACACCGTCGACCGCCAAACCTTTCTCATGCACGCCGCCTGTTGGATCATCGGCGGCGCTACGGAGCTTTCGGTCGATCGACGCGAGGCGATGACCGCGTTGTTCGGCGACGAAGCGGTCGAAGCCGTGGAAGCGCTGTTGCCGATCGACGGACGCCGCGACTGTCGGCCGACCTGTGTGGGGCTGGCGGCGTCGATGGTGCGACGACCGGTTTCGGACCGGCGGGAGATGCTGGCGTCGCTCGTCAGGTTGGCGGTCGCCGACGGCCGGCTTTCAATGGCGGAGCAGGACGCGCTGGCGGAGACGGCCGCGCTGCTCGAGCTGCCTGCCGAGGAACTTCGGCAAGAGACCGCCGAACACCTGACCCCCGAATACGCCGACCACCGCTTCCGGCTGGGCGACCGCGTCGAAGTGTTGCTGGATGGCGCCTGGGCGGCCGGTGCGGTCGATCACGTCGACGGCCGGGGCGACCTGCGGGTCGGCTTCGACGACGGCGACGCCCTCCGCCTCAACCCCACCGCCGACTTGATCCGCCCCGCCCCCACCAAGCCGTTCCGCCGCGCCGCCTAACCGTTCGCGGTTCAGCCCTCGGCGACACGCGCCTGGTCGGCGTCCTCGAACACGTAACAGCCGGTCGAGCCGGCGATCAGTTTCTGCACAATCTTGACCGAGGCCGCCGGCTTCATACCCAGCGATTCGACGAACTCGTCGGGCGCCCGCGAATGCAAGTAGACCTCGTGTCGGGCCAGCGTCCAGGCGATTTGGTTCGTCGCCACGCTATCCACCGCGGCCATGCCTTCAGGGGTCCGCAACCGGGCGATGACGTTGTGCGGATTTTCTTGGTCGACCAGCCATCGGCCCGACTTCCCCAACGACCGGCCGAGTTCCTCGTCGACGGCCGCCGACAGGACGATCTTCGCGTCCGGGGCGGCCAACCGCGCGGCGCTTTCCAGCGCCCGGCCGATCGCCGACCAGT
>JBOFFD010001287.1:0-4255 GCA_051648425.1 Planctomycetia bacterium | reverse complement strand
CGTCGACGGCGCGATCGACGAGCGGCGTCAGTGCGACGCCGTGATTCGGTCGGCGTTTCGCCAACCAGTCGCGCGCCAGCGGCGTCACGTCGACGGCGTATTCGATCGGCGGGTCGGCCACGTCGGCGCCGGCGTCGGGCGCCACGATCACCGTCGAGGCGCCGGTCGGCGCGACCGGTTCGGTGTCCCGGCCGAGCATGAACGAACCGCCTTGCCACCGGCCGGCGAGACCGGGCCGATTCCAGGTCGCCGACTCTTGCCAGAGGGTTGTCACCGCCGCCGCGGCGACCTTGGTGCGGGCGTTGCTGGACGGATCCCAGACCGAAAACACGACCGCCGCGCGAGCGACCCGGTCGGCGGGAACTCGCACATCCTGTAGGTCGAACCGCACGAGGAAGGCGTTGGTTCGCTCGGTGCGGCGCAGCGCGTTCGACCGCGCCTCCGCGCCGAAGGAACGGTCGGGGGCGTCGAAATCGAGCAAGGCGTCGGCGACGGCCGGCTTCCCGACGACCACCGCTGACAGCCGTTCCCGGACGATCGTTGGCGGTTCGGACGTCGTCCCGCCGGGGTTCCAGTGCGCACGGACGTCGCGCGGAGGTGTTTCGCCGATCGAAACGTAGGCCGGCGGGTTGGCGGCGGGGTTCCGTTTCGGCGTTCGAAGATCGACCAACCGACGCTCGTGCGGGGGCGAACGCCGGGAAAGATCAGCGCCCAACGCGGTCCGCAGCCGCCACAAGTCGACGGGTTTCAAGCGGGCGTAGTCGATCGCGCCAGCGTCCTCCCCGCCGACGAAACCGGTACCCGCCCGCCGGCCCTCCAGCGATTTCAGATTGCGCACTTGTCGTTCCACCGCCCAACGCGGCTGACCGAGGGTTTTAGTCCAAAGAGTAAGATACTCGACGTCCTGCTGACCCCGGCGGAACGATTTCAACCGCAGCGACGGTATCGGGCCGACGGCGTCGACGCCAGGCCGAGCGGGGTAGAAAAGCGACAGCCGATCGGCTTCAGACCACGAGTTCGCATTACCGATCGTCTGCCACGGAACGACGCCGTCGCAACCTAAACTCCAGGCGTCGACGCACCAGGCGGCCGGCTGGACGTTGGAATCCTCCAGCGCGTTCGCCGCGCCGTATTCCACGACGATCTGACCGGTGGACTGTTTGCGATCCATCACCAAGCGACGGTAAGAACGCACCGCGCCGCTGACGCAGTAGTAGTCGACGCAGCGATCCAAGACGTCGCGCTGAAACTGCGGCCGGGAGACGTCGGCGCGGTAGACCATCCGCGCCGGGCCGCCGACGGCCGAAACTCCTTCGTGGAAGGCGTCGCCGAACCATCGCAGCGCCCAAAAGTCATGGAAGTGCGACGGCTCGTCCAAGATCCACGGCGACGTTGCCCGCTTCCAGCCGCGTTCCTTAAAGTTGTTCTTACCATTGAGGAAGAACTGAAACACCGTATCGCCGAAATCGCGCTCGTTGAAGTGTTCGGCGTACTGCCGCGACGCCGCGACCAACGCCGTTCGGTACGACGCCGGGAAGGCGTGGTCGGCCCAGTAGTCGCCGTTATAGTTCGGTTCGATCGGCGTCGGCCAGTTTTCGTGAAACGGCAAGTAAAAGCATTCCAAGGGGACGCCCTTCCGCGGCAGGTCGACGAACGCCGTTCCGTCGAGCAGCGGACCGAAGCGGCGGTCCCAGGCGGTCCAATCGAACCGTCGGCCGTCCCAGATCGGTGTGCAACCGTCGGCAGTCACGCCGTTCTGGTAATAAGGCACGCGATTGACGATCACCCGGTGTGCGTGTCCCATGCGGTAGTAAGACCGCTCGTCCGCCGGTAGATCGTAACAGTTCATTTCCGGCAGGAAGCTGAGAAAGTCGGGCAGCGTGAAATCCCAGACCGTCAGATCGACGCCAAGGGCGAGGTCGCCGCCGGCGGCTTGCAGCGTCACGCGACCGGCCTTCAGACCTGCGGCAACGTCATGGGGGACGTACACCTGTCCATAAAGCAGTTGCGCTTCCTCCGCCGGAATGTTGAAGCCGCCGGTAAGAGGAACCACCGGGTCGGGAAGTCGGCCGTTCTTACCCGTTACTGTTTGGACGACGCCCCATTCCACAGCCGCCGGTTCTCCGTCGGTCCATTCGACCGCCGGCATCACGTTTTCCAACGGCCCTTTCAGAACAATCTGAAAGCCGACGAATTCATTTCGAGCGGCGTACAGACGAATCTTTCGTTCGGCGGCGTTCCAAAGATGGTTCGCATTGAGATAGCCGGGTTCGTGCGGCGGAATCCAAACGCCGGTGGTGGGAACGACTTTGTCGAGTTCGTCGACGACGGCGATCGGCCGACCCGCCAGCAGCGGCGCGACGGCGTTCGGCGATGATGCGACCTCCGGCGAATCGGTCGGAAGCCGAACGGCTTCAAACGACGAAAGCGTGACGGCGCGTTCGACGGCCGGGCCGAGGTTGCCGACGGCGTCGACCGCTCGGACGACGAACCGCACGTTCGCGCCGGCTTTCAGGTCGAGGTCGCGGAGATGCAGTGAGACGACGCTTCCTTCAGATTCGGCGCGGGGCGTCATCCATCGGGGGATCGGTCTGCCGTCGATGGCGGCGAAGAAGCCAAGAACGCCGGCCGGTCCGACGTCGGCCGGCGTGCGCCAACGGACGATCGCTTCGCCGGGAGGTAGGTCTGCGGCGGTGTAAGAAAGGCCGGTGACGGCGCCAGGCGGCGCATCGTCGAACGGTCCGAGTTCGACGGTAAGATACGGCGCGTCGTCCGGTTTGCCGTTGCGGCTGAAGAGGAAGCGGTTGGGGAATTGATGGACGGTGAAACGGTCGCCGTCGCGGCGCCACTCGGAACCGGTGTCGTCGTATAAGATCAGGCCGTAGCTAAGACCGGCGGCGCGGGCGGCGACGACGGCCGGCTCGACGGCGGCTCGCTGACGACCGGCGGCGTCGGGCGGAAAGGCGTCGGCGCTGCGCCACCACGAGCCGCCGGCGCCGAGAACGACCGAGGCGAGATCGCTCTCGGGGGTCGACCAGAAGCCGTCGGGGTGTCGCGCCCGGCGGAACGACGCCGCGCCGTTTTGCGGCTGGTAGCCGCCGGACTCGCCTTCGGTCCAGTCGGCGGAAATGCTGCCCAGGGTGACGCGGCGCAGCGGTACGTCGCCGGAAACCTTCCAGTGGAGGGTCGCCGATTTCACCACCCGGCCGGCGAGGGGCGTCGGGTCGAAATCGAGCAGAGTCATTTCCTGATGCGACTTGACCTTCAGCTTCGGACTGCCGCCAAGGTTGGCGTCGGCTTCCGACCCGACGTTCGACACCCAGGCGTCGCGGGTGATGGGAAGTCTAAGTTCCGCCGCCGACGCCGAAGCGCCGATCAACCACCACGAAGCCGACAGACAGCGAAACGTCGCCCACATGAATGGCATCCTTCCGAAACGAACGAAGCGTTTCGTTTCGCAATATGGATGCAGGCGGCCGACCGCCAAAAAGGCAAGCCTTGGACGATCACTTTTTTATGGGGGCGTCGACGAGATCGAAGTTCAGCGAGTCGCCACCGGCAGCGGGCACTTCGATCTTGAGGGTGGTCGTCACCCGATTCGTATACCTTACGGGAATGATGTTTTTGGCGCCGAGGGCCATCCAGTCGGCTTCGGTTTTCGCGGGATCGTCGGGAATCGCCGAGCCGTCAGGCTTGACGTATTTGACCACGAACACCTTGTAAGATCCGGGAACGGCGCCAGGCTTTTCGCCGCGGTACTTCAATCTGTATTTGCCGTCGGAACCTGAAACTGCTGCGGCGCCGACGTTCCGCCCCTCGACCTGTTCCGGGACGAAATAGACCGATGCGCCATCCAACGATGAACCGTTCAGCGTCACACGACCCGAGGCGGGGACGAGCTTTGGACCCGTTGGATCGCCGCCGCCGCAACCGACCGCGAAGAGAAAACTCGCCGACAGAACCAGCGCGTATCGTCCCATTGCAGACTCCCTTGGAAGCACGTTGAAAACTCAAGAAGGCTGCAAAGAATCGGTCGGCGGGCCTCCGCATTCATCGTGAACGCGGAGCGAGTTTCATCTCAATCGCGGGTAACACTATTCCACGACGACGAAGCCCGTATGGCGCCACGTCGCCGGCGATTCGAGACTATCGCGAAACGGCGTTCTTAGAAAGCAACACCGGAAAAGACTTCGTTGCCGGCGACGGTGCCCAGAGAGATCAACACCTGCTGCGACATGTTCTGGCTCAGAAAAAC
>JBOFFD010001286.1:0-2061 GCA_051648425.1 Planctomycetia bacterium | reverse complement strand
CGTCAGGGGGCTGTCGGCCGGCAGCAAGCTGGGCAGTGAGAGCGGGGCCGGTTTCGCGCCGCCGGCTAAGAGTTGGTACGACGCCTGCACCTGCTGCGGCAGGCCGTGCAGCTTGATGAAGCCGATGGCCGCCTCGTGGTTGAAGGCGTCGCCCTTTTCGTAGGTGGCCAGGTCGCGGCGGTACAGGCTGTGTTCGCTGCGACGCCCTTCCACCATCAGCGTGCCGCGTAAGAGACGTACGCGCACGTCGCCCGTCACGTATCTTTGCGTGCTGGCGGTGTACACCATCAGGTCTTGGTGGTGGTTGCTGAACCAAAGGCCGTTGTAGACGATGTCGGCGTAGTCCTGCGCGACCATGGTTTTCATGCGCATCGACGGCTTGCTAAGGGTGATCGTCTCCAGCGCCTTGTGGGCTTCGATCAGGACGACGGCGCCGGGGGCTTCGTACAGTTCGCGCGACTTGATGCCGACGAGCCGGTTCTCGACCATGTCGATCCGGCCGACGCCGTGCCGGCCGGCGGTTTCATTCAGCTTGGCGATCAAGTCGGGCAGGTCCATCGCCTTGCCGTCGAGCGCGGTCGGCCGACCTTGCTCGAAGCGGATGGAGACGACCTCCGGCGTGGCGGGGGCGTCTTCGGGGTGGGCCGTCCAAAGGAAGGCGTCGCGCGGCGGCGCGGCCCACGGGTCTTCCAATTCGCCGCACTCGATGCTGCGGCCCCACAGGTTTTCGTCGGTGCTGTACGGGCTGGCCTTGGTCGCCTCGACCGGAATGCCGTGCTCGGCGGCGTAGTCCATCGCCTCGGGCCGGGTCATCTTCCATTCGCGCACCGGCGCGATGATTTTGAGGTGCGGCGCCAGCGTCTGGAAGGTGACGTCGAACCGGACTTGGTCGTTCCCCTTGCCGGTGCAGCCGTGAGCGACGTGGGTGGCGCCGAACTGCTTGGCGACCTCCACCATGCGCAGCGCGATCAGCGGCCGGCCGAGGGCCGTCGCCAAGGGGTATTTGCCTTCGTACAGGGCGTTCGCCATCAGGGCGGGCAGCACGAAGCTCTCGGCGAACGGCGCGCGTTCGTCGCTGACGACGGCGTCCTTGGCACCGGTGGCCAGCGCCTTTTTGCGGACTTTTTCGAGATCGGTCCCTTGGCCAAGGTCGCAGGTGTAGGTGACGACGTCCAAGTCGTACTTGTCCTGAATCCATTTGACCATGATGGAGGTGTCGAGACCGCCGCTATACGCCAGAACCACGGTGCCGCGAGCCAACGCATTGCCCTTTCGCCGCCGGGGTGCCGCCGCCGGCGGAGCGCCGCCGACCGGTCCGCCCGTATAAACCACGGGCGGCGGAAATCCACGGCCTCCCGGTCGGCCGTTGGAACCGCTATTGTGCGAGGCGGAGACTGGCGGCGGCAAGCGCCCCCGACGAAAACAGGAACCACTCGGCATGACGACCTTTTGGAACACCCCGGGGATGGTCGCGGCGGGCGTCGGCCGGTGGCAAGGAAACCGCTGGGCGAAGGCGGCCGCCGTTTGGACCGTGGCGCTGCTCTTGAGCGGCTGCGCGGCGCACGTCGCCCTGCGTCTCTTGGAAACGAACCTGCTCTACCATCCGACTCCCGCCGCCGAAGAATTCCTGCCGCCGCCGTCGCCCTCGGTGCAAGACGTCGAACTTCGCACCAAGAACGGCGACCCGGTCCATGCCTGGTGGCGGCCCGTCGACGAGAGCAAGGCCCCCGCCGAGAAGCTGGCGGTATTGTACCTGCACGGCAACGCGGGCAATTTGAGCCACCGCGGCGACAGCATTGATGAGTGGACCCGCGCGACCGGCTGGCCGGTGTTCATCGTAGACTACCCCGGCTTCGGCAAGAGCGGCGGGGCGCCGTCGGAACAGGGGTGCGTGGAAGCGGGCGAGGCGTCCTTGGAATGGCTGGCCGCCCACGGCTACCCCGCCGACCGCGTGCTGCTCTTCGGCGCCTCGTTGGGCGGCGGCGTGGCGGTGGAATTGGCGGTGCGGCATCCCGACGCCCGCGCGCTGGTCGTCATGAAATCGTTCACTTCCATTCCCGA
>JBOFFD010001285.1:0-2494 GCA_051648425.1 Planctomycetia bacterium | reverse complement strand
CCGTCCACGCTTTGAACGGCGTCGACCTCGAAATCCTCGACGGCGATTTCGTCGCCCTCATGGGGTCTTCCGGTTCCGGCAAAAGCACCCTCATGAACATGCTGGGCTGCCTCGACCGTCCGACCTCCGGCCGCTATCTGTTCGACGGCGACGACGTCAGCAAATACACCCCCCACCGGCTCGCCGAGCATCGCAACCGCCGCATCGGCTTCGTCTTCCAGGGTTTCAACCTCCTGCGGCGCACCTCGGCCCTCGAAAACGTCGAACTGCCGCTCATGTACTCCGGCGGCGTCTCGGCTCGGGAACGACGGTCGCGGGCCAAGGCGCTTTTGGAGAAATTCGGCCTGGGCGAGCGGACCGGGCACTGGCCCAACCAACTTTCCGGCGGCCAACAGCAGCGGGTGGCCATCGCGCGAGCGCTCGTCAACAACCCGACCGTCTTGCTGGCCGACGAACCGACCGGCAACCTCGACTCGAAGACCGGCCTCGAAATCCTCGCCGAGTTCCAACGACTGAATGCGCAGGAAGGGCAGACGATCATCATGGTCACGCACGACCGTGAAATCGCCAACTGTTGTCGACGGCAGATCGTCATGCAGGACGGCCGAATCACGTCGGATCGTCCGACGCCGCTGCCGCGCGACGCCGCCGGCGAGCTGGCCGCCCTAACCCATCAGCGACGATTGGAAAAAGACGGCTTCGAGCGGAACGGCACGACGCCCGCCGTGGCGATGGAGCGCGCCGGATGAACATTTGGTTGACTCTCAACACCGCCATGAACGCCCTCTCCGCCAACAAGGCGCGGACGGCGCTGACCAGCCTGGGCATCACCATCGGCATCGCGGCGGTCATCGCGATGGTGTCGGCGGGCAAAGGCGCCCAGAACAAGCTTGACGAAGCGTTGGGGTCGATCGGTCCGAATCTTGTCGTGGCGACCTCCGGCAATCAGACCCGCAGCGGTCTGCGCGTGGGGGCGGGCGACGGCGTGTTTTCCCGCGAAGACGCCGCCGCCATCCGCCGCCAGCTTGAACCGCTCATCAACGGTTGTTCGGAAGTCAACCAACGGCCCGTTCTGGCGACGACCGAAACCGGCAGCTATTTCACCGCGCTGGCCGGCGGCGTTCCCGAAATCTTCCGCATCCGCCGATGGCGTCTTAAAAGCGGCGTCTTTTACAACGAGGAACACGACAAACGGCAGGATAAAGTCGCGGTCATCGGTAAGACGGTGGCCGACCGCCTCTTTCCCAACCGCGACCCCGTGGGCGAAACCTTCCGCGCCTCCGGTCTCACTTTCCGCGTGCTCGGCCTTTTGGAACCGAAAGGCACCTCCATCATCGGAGCCGATCAGGACGACCTCATCATGGTTCCGATGAATACGCTCTTAAAGAAAGTTTCCGGCAGCGATAAATGCATGTTGATCGTCACCGAAGCGCGCAGCACGGAACTGGCCGATCAGGTGAAGACGACGATGGAAAAGATCCTTCGCGTCCGCCACCGCATTCGGCCCGATGAAGAAGCCAATTTCCGCGTCAGCAGCGTCCGCGAGATGGCCAACCTCGCCGTCATGTTCACCAACACGCTCAGCGGGTTGATCTTCGCCATCGCCAGCATCAGTTTGATGGTGGGCGGCATCGGCGTCATGAACATCATGCTGGTGTCGGTGACGGAGCGCACCCGCGAAATCGGCATCCGCATGGCGATCGGCGCCAAGTCGAGCGACGTGATGAACCAGTTTCTTACGGAAGCGGTGATCTTGGCCCTCATTGGCGGCGGCATCGGCATCACGCTGGGGGCGGGCTGCGCCTGGCTCATCGCGCTGGTGGCCAAGTGGGAGTTCGTCATTTCCCCCGGCAGCGTGTTCATCGCCGTGCTGACTTCCGCCGCCGTCGGCATCTTCTTCGGCTACTACCCCGCCCGCAAAGCCTCCATGCTCGATCCGATCGAGGCGCTGCGCTACGAGTGACTTCGTCTTAGCCTTGAAAGGGCGGCCATCTTACAGCCCAGGGCAACGCCCTGGGAAACACGAACCCCACCTGACGGAGAAGCCCTGTAAGGGCGCGACGACGGCCGGCGTCGTCTTTGTTTCCTGGATCGCCGCAGCCCTCTCCGTACGATAGTCGCGCCCTTGCAGGGCTTCATTGATGAACCCCGTCTTACCCCCAGGGCGTTGCCCTGGGCTTGAGGAATGCCGCCCTTTCAGGGCTAAGATCCGGCGCGGCGTCCGTCGCGCCGCGGGTGCAATCCTATTTCCTCGGTTGGTCGTCCGGCTTCACGTAGAACTTCGTGACGTCGAGCGTGCCGCGCAGTTCCAGTTCGGCGATCTCAAGCCGCCCTTCCAACATCCGCACCCGGCGCTCCAGGTCGAAGAGAAGGTGCTGACCGGCGTCGGACTTCGGCAGCCGCGGCACCTCCGGGTAGCCCAACTGGCGCTGCAGCGTGGCGAAGAGGTACATCGGATCCTTGCCGACGTTCGCCGCCGCGATCTTCCCTTCCT